>JAPPMM010000049.1 GCA_028819075.1 Gammaproteobacteria bacterium | reverse complement strand
ATCCGTACTCGCCCATTTCCGGGCGTCCACATACGGTAATCACCTGACACCCGGCCCTTGCTGGCCATCTCGACAGCGATCATCGCACTACCCCTGACGGTCTACGCTGGCCGGCGAAGTCGGTGTACCGCGAGTCAGGGTCGGCGCGGTGGCTGACTCAACGACGAAAGTCCGGGCTAAAGGTCTCTAAGAGGCTTAGGCTGATGGGCAGGCGGGGAGCAGCTCCGTCGGCCGCCTGACTGACCCGCGTCCAGCCGGATCACTCTGCTCAATCGCCCACGTCAGACTTGGCGTGAAACCCGTGGACCGATTATTTCGCACACCCGAGGCGGGTGTAGCGGCGGGGGAAGCCTGATCGTTCACTCAAAGGCAGCGGCGCGCCAGCGACGCCAGCAGGAATTCCCGGCACTCTTGGATTGACGTGAACAGGTGATCGGGATCTGATGCTATGAGAAGCTCGACATCTGCCGATCCCCACGCCGCCCCTATCGCCACGATGCCAGCCCGTCGGGCGGCTTCCGTGTCGTCGGGGTGATCCCCGACGTGAAACGTCTCGCCCCGTTGGCTGCCGGCCTTGCGCATGGCGAGAACAAGCGGTTGCGGGTCCGGCTTTCGCCTTCTCACCTGGTGGTAACCGATCACGATGTCGATTCGGCCACCCGTGCTGACGTACGAAATACCGGGGGACCATGTCTGGACTGTTGGTGACGATCGCAAGCGCCTGGCCTCTCGCGGCAAGGTCGACGAGGAGTTCATGCACGCCGTCGTATACTTCCAGCGTCGGAAGCCGAGCCATGACCAAGTTCCATTTTCGGGCCGCCCGCAATGGCTCCACGGGGTTCGTGTCGACGAGTGTAAGATCGAAATCGAAGATGATCACGCTAGAATCCGAACAATGTCTGCGTCTCGCGGATGACGGCCGCGGGCTTTGGAGCAGGCTGCGTCGCATTCGCAAGCCGCAGGTCGTCCAGGAACTCGATGAGTGCCGAGCGATTCCCAATCGGTTGCGCGTGCCGTTGCTTGACGAGCTTCCGGTTGCCCTGGGTCGTCACTTCCGAATGAAAGCGTTCCCGGTGGTCGAGGTGGATGCAAGCGAGCGCCCGTTTCTGTTCGAGGGCGAAGCGCACGGTGTGCATCGTCCCGCCTCTGATATCCGTCTCGATGACGAGCACGCCGTCGGACAGTCCACTTTGGATCCGGTCACGCTGGGCGAACGCTGAGCGTGTCGGCGGCATTCCCACCGGATACTCGCTGGTCAGGCAACCTCCGGTGTCCAGGAGTCGGTCCGCCAGATCGCGATTCGCGGCTGGGTAGACTCTGTCCAGTCCGTGGGCCAGAACCGCCACGCCGATGCCTCCCGCCTCAAGGCACCCCTCGTGCGCCAACGTGTCGCATCCAAGAGCCAAGCCGCTGATGATCGCATAGCCGCTTTGGACGGCTATGCGCCCTGATCGCAGAGCCAGTTCCTCGCCGTTCGGCGTTGGCCTCCGAGTCCCCACCACCGCCAAGGCCCTCGATGCGTGCAGGCCCTGCACATTCCCCT
Organism: Gammaproteobacteria bacterium; assembly: GCA_028819075.1. Classification (NCBI taxonomy): domain Bacteria; kingdom Pseudomonadati; phylum Pseudomonadota; class Gammaproteobacteria; species Gammaproteobacteria bacterium. The sequence continues at coordinate 261,922 of JAPPMM010000049.1, read as the reverse complement.
TCACGAACAGCAGGGCCGGTGGATCGGAGATCTTTCGCAGACGGGCGGGATACTCTTCATCGTGGAATGAGATGGCGTGCACGCCGAACTCGGAGCCTCGGTGCAGCTGTTCCTCGCTCCACGCCCAAGCATCCGAGATCGCTGCAGACCGAACGCGGGGCAGCCGCGCGCGGATGCGGTCCAAAAGGGCTTCGCGGCAACTCTCGGGTTCTGTTTCGTTGATCGGCCGATCGACGATGGCCAAGGCACTCGCCCGCCCAACGCGTTTCAGCTTCATGAGCGCGAGTATCGAGACTGCGGTCAGCGACGCGCCGGCGACATCACGTTCCATTCAGCCAACTCCTCTCCCACTCAGGCGGCACATGCTCGTTCGAGATGTCTACTCCGAACCTCTCGTGCCAGTAGCGAGTTCGTTCCGTCTTTCCAAGCGCGACAGCGAAGACCCTGAGCCCGGGGTTGCGTTTCAGGATGGCTCCTGCAAGGTGCGACATCGTGTTACCGCTCGTGATGAAGTCGTCGAGAATCAGGACGTTGTCGGCATGCATCTGTGCCGACCTGAAATCGGCGGCGGCCAGAATGGACCTCCTGCTGGCGGCATCGGTTTGCAGGTGGAGTTTCTCGTGCGCCTTCTTCGTGATCCGATCCCCGGCGAATCCCACCCCCGCCCAACTGGCGCAGAACCGTGTCAAGCGCCACAGTACGCCGGCGGGGGACGCGACCGTCTCCCCTGATGATAACGCCGGGACGAAGACGGTCTTCGAGGTATCGAGTCCATGATCCTCGACGAGACCTCCGACGAGACGGGGAACAGCATCCCGCATCATCGCTGCTCCGCCGCGGAGGGCGGCGCGCTCTTTCTCCTTGAACGCATTGAAGCGGGCCGTCCAAGGGTCGTCGCGATCGTCGGTCAAGCGGTAGCCGATCGTGAACGCGCGCGTCACGCCGTCGTCCTCGGACAACTCGTCGAATGCCATCCAGCCACGAAACTCACTCCAGCCCGGCATTCGCATCTCCCGTTGTCTCCAAATCCTACCTTTTGGACAAGTGGGTGACGGACTCGATCTGAGTCCGGAACGGATGACCGTCCCATCGCGGAGCACATCGTCCGCGGCGCCCGAGATGTCGCTGCCGATCCGGTGAACGTCAGGCCGTTGGTCATAGGTAATGATAGCACGAAACCATGCGGCAGGCCCGCGCGAGAAACGGCAGGGGGCGGTCTGCTGAGTGGGTCGCCAAGTCGTCGCGGAGCCGACGACCCCTCTCGGGATGCTCCGCTACCTAGCAGGCAGGAGGCTCGAAATCCCTGCCCGTTGGCGCGCGTGCCTGGAAACACGATGGAGGAACGCCAAGTCGGGGAGTTCCAACCGCTCCTCCTGGGCGACCCGATGACGAACGCGACGAACGCAGTGGACCTTAGCCCCGGGTACGGCGTTGGCGGTGAAATCAAGACCCGTGGGTACGGACCGAACCGATAGCGTCTCTTCCCAGCAGTCGCTGGGCAAGATGACGGGATCGCAGATCGCGTCAACAGCCCCGCCAAATTCCTGCTATTTGACCCGGTTTTCCCGCAATTCGAGCACGACAGGCCCGATCATGGCTTCACGGCAAGAAGGGCAGATCGTGCAGTCCTAGTTGAACTTAGACGATTTCTTGCCTAGATTTCACGCCCTCTGAGAGACATCTGATAAGCGTGAGGTCGGTAGTTCGAATCTACCCAGGCCCATTGGATTCGAAGCCGGAGGTCCGAGTCCGGGCCCGGCTCCGAACCACCAGCTGCTCCCCGGCCGCTCGATACGCCTCGTCGATGGCCGCGTCCGTGTGCGGGGTGGCGGCGGCATCGGAGTTCGCGATCGAGATCCGTCCGAAGCGACGGCTGCCGATCACGCAGGGCCGATCGTCGGGGGCGAAGAGCGCCCACTCGATGGGATCGTTCAGGGTGTCGTAGCTGTAGGCGTAGCCGTGCGGCCAGCGGTTGACGGTGATCGCCTCGATGTCGCGCGCCGGATCGAAGCCCCCGTCCGCGAGCATGCGGCCCAACTGATCCCTGATCTTGCGCTCGAAGGTCTCGAAGGTCGTGGCCAGGAGGTCCGCCCGTCCAATGCGGTGCTGCTCCTTCTTCGGCTCGCCGGGAGCGCAGGGCGTCCGGGTCATGTGCAGGACCATCGGCCCGTCGGGCGATCGGTTGGGCTCGTAGTCGCCCAGTTGCACCGACCGGCCCAGGTTGACTCCGGTGTGGTACATGCCGGGGGAGTTCGCCCGTGAGATGCCCAGGTTGGTGAATGCGGTCCACCGGCGGACGAGGACGCTGGTGTAGACGATCGGCATCTTGACGCCGTACATGAGCGCCGCCCGCTGTGCTTCGGGCATCTCCGGCACGAGGTGCGGAATGACCCGGTTGTAGCACGCCATCACGCAGTGATCGGCGCGGACCTTCTCGGCCCTGCCCCCGCGCACGTAGGTGATCTCGACCTCGCGGGCCGAGTCGGGATCGCCCAGGTGGCGGGCGGACACGACCGTGCTGTTGAGTCGGATGCGGGCATCGGAGCCTTCCCGGTCGAGCCGGTCGTACGCGAGGCGCGACGTGATCGAGTCCTCGAGCGTGGACCCCGGAAGCGCGTCGGGGATCATGGCCCGGACCAGCAGCCGCGCCAGCGTCGCGTTTCCGTCCGGAAGATCGATGGTGGGTCCTCCGTCCCATTCAGTCTCGCGGCCGTGCTGTCCTCCCCCGATGTGCGTGAGGGGCCCCACCGGGGAGAAGGGCTCGAGGTTCATCCCCTGGAACCCGGGATAGCGCTCGGCCCAGGCGTAGAGCGCGGGATAGGCATCGATGCCCACGCAGAAGAGCCCCTTGGGCCTGTCGTCGTAGAAGGGAATGACGTCGGGATGCACCTTCGCGACATCGAGGAGGAAGTCGCGGTAGCTCATCCTGGCCAGCCGCTCCTTCTTCTCCCAGTCCGGGAGTTCCGGCATGTAGTCGGGGTTCGAGTTCCAGTCGTTGAGTCGCGCGATATCCCTGCGCGCGTCCGCGGACAGCGGGGTCCGGGCCAGCCAGTCGGCCCAGTCGCTTGCACGGTTCCCCCCAGGCCGCCCCATCACCAGCCGATCCTCGCCGAATACTTCCTTCGCGAAAAACGTGGCGCTGCCGAGCCCCAGAGAGCGGTAGAACTCCCGGCTTCCGGCGCTCGCCGCCTGCGCCCTGTCCAGGTCCAGGCCGATGGCCGAGAGCAGCGTCCGCGAGACCGTGCTGTAGTGGTTCACGGACTCCAGGTTCGAGGTCCCGCCGTTCAGGAGGAGCGTGCGGCCCCCGTACGTGAACTCGTTCCGCTTGGCGTGGCCCCCGAAGTCGTCATGGTTGTCGAGCACGAGCACGCGCGCGCCGGGGCCGGCCGATGTCAGGAAGAAGTACGCCGCGGAGAGTCCGCTCAGGCCCGCGCCGACCACCACGAGGTCATAGCTCTCGCGCGTGTCGGCGGCATCGCTCCAGGTGATCCCGTCCCGGAGCTGGTGGGCCACCTCGAAGGAGCCCGCATGGCTCCCGCGCATTCCCGTGAGGGCGGGCGGATAGTACTCCTGCGGGCCGCCGAAGGGCCGGCCTTCGAGGGCCGACAGCCATCCCGGCGCGATGAGGGAGCCGGTGACGGCAACCCCGACCCCGTTGACGAAGTCGCGCCGGGTGATGTCCCGGTGCATGCCGAGATCGCGATCCTCACTCGTGGACATGGCCTCTCCGGTTTCTCGAGTCGCGCGGCATGGCGGACGGTGTAGTTTCATGCAAACTCCTCCGGCCCAAAACCGGTGTCAAGCAAGACCAGAACCCGAGGAAGCGCTCATGCCAACTCGTCTGCGTTCGATCGGAGCGGGCTCGCTCGCGCTCGTGGCGTGGCTCGGGGCCTGCGAGCCCCGTGTCGGCGGCGGCGACGCCGATCCCGCCGACTGGGCCTACTTCGGCGCCGATAAGGCCTTCACGAGATACGCCCCTCTCGATCAGATCACGCGTGACAATGTCGGGGACCTGGAGATCCTCTGGCGGCGCCCCGCGGTCGATCCCGCCCTGACGGCCTCTTTCCCGGACCTAGGGGTGTCGGGCTACCTCCGGGCGACGCCGATCTTCATCGACGGCGTGCTTTATGCTCCCAACGGTGTCGGTCTGGCGGAGGCCTTCGATCCGGCGACCGGCGAGACCCTGTGGATCCAGCAGCCGTTTCCGCGGACGATCGAGGAGGCCCGGGGCCGGTCCTCACGGGGGATGGATTACTGGACCGACGGCTCCGACCGGCGCCTGATCCACGTGCGCGGCGGCTTTCTCTACGCCCTCGACCCGGCAACCGGCCACGCCCGTCACGATTTCGGCGATGGCGGGAGGGTCGACCTGGTTCCGGCCTCGGCCGAGCGGTTCAGCTGGAGTTCCGGTCCCATCGTTGTGAACGACGTCATCGTGGTCGCGGGCGTGGTGGACGGGGCGGGCGACTCGGGGATGCGCTGGAAGGGGAGCGCGCCCGAGAACCTGCGCGGATACGACGTGCGCAGCGGCGAGCTGCTCTGGACCTTCAACGTCGTGCCGCGGGAGGGCGAGTTCGGCGTCGACACCTGGGGCAACGATTCATGGAAGGAATCCGGCGACCTCGGCGCATGGTGCTGCCTCAGCGCGGACGAGGAGTTCGGTTTCGTGTTCGTGCCCTTCTCGGCGCCGACCGCCGCCTACTACGGGGGCCATCGTCCGGGCGACAACCTGTTCTCCAACAGCCTGGTGGCGATCGACGTCGCGACAGGGGAGCGGGTATGGCACTTCCAGATGGTGCACCACGACGTGTGGGAGTACGACACCGTGGGTCCGCCGACGCTGGGCGAGATCGTGGTGGACGGTCGCCGCATCCAGGCCGTCATGCAGCCGAGCAAGACGGGCTTCCTCTACGTCTTCGACCGAGTGACCGGCGAGCCGGTATGGCCGATCGAGGAGCGTCCCGTGCCCCAGTCCACGGTTCCGGGCGAGCACACCTCCGCAACGCAGCCATTTCCCACCAAGCCGGCGCCGTTCGCCAGGCACGGCCTCACCCTCGACGACCTCATCGAATTTCCGGAGCTCCGGGAGCGGGCGCGCGCGGTGGCCGACTCGTTCGTCCTCGGCCCGATCTTCACCCCGCCGTCGCTGGTAAGCGAGGAACCGGGCGGCAAGAAGGGAACGCTGATGGTGCCCGGATCGTGGGGGGCGGGAAACTGGAACACGGGCGCGTTCGATCCCGAAACCGGCATGTACTACGCGTTCGCGCACACGATCCCGCGCGTGTACCGTCTCGTGAAGGCCACCGACCCGACGTCGGAGATGGAGTACTGGAGCCCGAACCGGGACGCGCCCTACATCGACGGGCTGCCGATCACGAAGCCGCCGTGGGGCCGGATCACGGCGATCGACATGCACCGGGGCGAGCACGTCTGGATGAAGGCGAACGGGGATGGCCCGAGAGATCACCCCGCTCTCCGCGGTACGGACGTCCCGCCGCTCGGCGTCGCCAGCCGGCCCGTGGCGCTCGTCACGAAGACGCTCCTGTTCATGGGCGAAGGAGGCCAGGGAGTGTTCGGGGGCGTCCAGGCGAACATGTGGGGCAGGAGCTTCCGCGCCTGGGACAAGGCCACGGGAGACGTGGTCCGGGAGATCGAGTTGGACGCGGGTACGACGGGAGGCCCCATGTCGTACATGCACGACGGGAAGCAGTTCATCGTCGTGGCCATCGGCGGCAGAGAGCATCCGCCCGAGCTCATCGCGCTCGGGCTTCCCTAGGCCGCGTTCCGGCCGCGCCGGTCCGGGTTATCCCGCGGCGCTCCACCAACTGGACGGCTTCAGGCGCTCGCCCCGTCCGCTGACCCGGTCCAGCCAGAGCGCGAGGCGCCGGAGCGGGGTGCCCGCCAGCCATCGCCAGACTCGGCTCCACAGGTGGCGATAGTCGCGGTTGTAGGGGCAGACGCGCACGCAGATCGAGCAGTCGGTGTTCTGGTTGGCCCAGAAGCGGAAGCACTTCTCGGCGTCCGTGGTCCATTTGCGGATGCCCTGGATGTTCGACCGGTTGTGGACCACGGTGGACGGCTCGCCGTCGTCGATGGCCTTCGCGGGGCAGCTGTTCGTGCACGCGCGGCAGATGTCGCACGTCTCCTTCACGCCGAACCGGATGGGCCGGTCGTGGGCGAGCGGCATGTCGGTGAAGATCTTGCCGAGCCGGACCCGGGGTCGTACTCGCGGGTGATCAGGAGGCCGTGGCGCCCGTACTCGCCCAGTCCGGCCTTGATGGCGAGCGGGATGGCCAGTGCCGAGTCGTTCATGCTGGCCACGGCGCGGTAGCCGAGATTGATGATGTACTGCGCGATGGCCAGCAGCACGATGGTGTCGCGCGAATAGGTGGCTCCCGTCGCGGTGCCGCTCAGCGCGGAGGGGGCAGTGCTGAGGACTTCCCGGTCCATGGATTGCGCGATCACGATCACGTTTCCGAGATCGGTAGAGATCTCCTGCGGCTTCTCGTGCTCGTTCTCGCGGCTGTAGGCGTGTGTGTAGAGCCACCGCTCGTCGTTGCCGGTGATCCCAACCAGGTCGGCGCCCAGGGTCTTCGCGGCGTGCTTGATCTCGCGCGCCGCCTCCTCGGGAGATTCCACCGGCAGCGTGTGGCCCGGGCCCTCGCGGACGGCGGTGTACGGATCCAGAAAACCCTCGCGGCGATCGTCGTCTCCACGCAGCTCGGCAAAGATGTCCGTCACGTGCCACGATGCGTTGCGAAGCGCGTAGTCACGCTGGGTGAAGCCGTCGACGGCACGCCAGGTCAGCTTGGGCGTGCGGTAGGTCTCGTAGAACATGTCCGAGCGGTGCGTCCGCACCTCCGGGTCCCAGAACGAACGGCAGAAGATGTCGTCCCTCTGCGAGAAGCGCCGAAAACCCTCCAGGACATCGAAGCCGGCTTCCTCGTCGGAGACGGTGGATTCGGTATCGCGCGTGCGACCCGGGTCGGTTGAGTCGTCCATCCTGTCTGGCGCTCCAGCCGCGGGTCCCTGTTATTCTGGCGCGACGGAATCAGTCGACCCGCCGCCACGTAGAAGATGGTTAGCATTGCGCGGAAGAGCCAAGGAGGGCCAAGCCGATGAAATCGAAGATTCTGCACTACTCCGGCGAAAAGGCGGCCGTGAGTTACGATGTGAGGAGATGTATCCACGCCGCCGAATGCGTTCACGGCCTGCCCGATGTGTTCGACCCGGGCCGAAAGCCCTGGATCGATCCCGACTGCGCCGAGGCGGAACAGCTCCTCCAGGTGATCATGCGTTGTCCGACGGGTGCCCTGCATCTGGAGCGAAGCGACGGCGAACACACCGAGCCCACGCCCGAGCGGAATACCGCGATCATAGAGCGGAACGGTCCGGTCTACCTTCGCGGTGACCTGGAGATCGTCACAGGGGAGGGCGAGGTCTTGCTCAGGGACACACGCATCGCTCTTTGTCGCTGCGGGGCTTCGGAGAACAAGCCTTTCTGCGACGGAAGTCATGTCCGAGTCGGGTTTGCGGGGGACTGAAGCGCCGAAGAAGTGCGTCGCCCGTCGCCTCCTACCAGAACACCACGTAGAGCCCCACGGTCAGTATCACCACCACCGCGCCCGCCCACCTCGCCGAGGGCGCGGGTGCCAGATCGACGGCATTGGACTGCGGCAGTGACCGAGCCGCTCTCAGCGGGCGCACGCGCGACCCGACGATCATGGCGAGGCTCGACAGCACGAACGCTCCGGCCGCGGCGTTCAGGTACGCCTGCGAGTCGAAAAACACATCGAGCACCACCGTCAGCAGCCCGTACGCCACCGGGCCGATCAGGAGCGCCACCGTCGCCGCCCGCGAGGGGGCCCTGGGCAGGATCATCCCCATGAGGAAGACCGCGAGGATGCCCGGCCAGATGAAGTTCCAGACGCGCTGCATGTACTCGTAGATCCCCCCGACCGACGCGAGCTGGGGCGCCAGCAGGCAGCCGATCACGACGAAGACGCCGGTCGCGATCCTGCCGATGCGGATCGCCCTGCGGGGTTCGAGCTCCTCCGTCACGACGTGGCGCGAGTAGATGTCCAGCGTGAAGATCGTGGACGCCGAGTTCAGCATGGAGTCCAGCGAGCTCATCACCGCCCCGAAGAGGGCCGCGAACATGACGCCGCGAAGGCCCGTGGGCAGCAGATCGGTCATGAGCGTGGGATATGCCTGATCTCCGATCGCGATCCGGTCGGCGTAGAGCTGATACGCCGCGATCCCGGGCAGCACGATCAGGAACGGGATCAGCAGCTTGAGAAACGCCGCGAAGATCACGCCCTTCTGGCCCTCGGCCAGACTCCGCGCGGCCAGCGCCCGCTGGGAGATGAACTGGTTCAGCCCCCAGTACGCGATGTTCGGGACCCAGATGCCCATGATGTAGATCGTCCACGGGAGCGTCGGATGATCGGCCGGCAGCATCAGGTGGAGCCTGTCCTCGTTCGCGGACAGGAAGGCACCGAATCCACCCACGGCGTCCATGGCCAGGAAGAACAGCACGGCTCCTCCCCCGAGCAGCGCGATGCCCTGGAGCATGTCGGACCAGACGACGGCCTTCAGCCCGCCGTAGATCGTGTAGCCGCCCGCGAGCAGGCCGATGGCCCAGACCCCGGCCGTCAGGTCGAGCCCGAAGATGCTCGTCAGCGCCAGGCTTCCGGCGTAGAGGATGCCGGCCAGACCCACAATGACGTAGACCGTCATCAGGTACGCGGCCATGATGACGCGTGGAGTCGGCCCGAATCGGAACTCGAGGTATTCCGGGAGCGTGTAGATGCCGGCCTGCAGAAACCTGGGCAGGAGCACGAGCGCCACGAAGACGAGTGCGATGGCTGCGATCCACTCGAAGGCGGCGATGGCAAGTCCCGTCTGAAACCCCTCTCCGGACATGCCGATGAAGTGCTCGGAGGAGATGTTCGACGCGATCAGCGAGATGCCGATGAGCCACCAGGGCAGGTTGCGGCCCGCCAGGAAGTAGTCGGCGGTCGTGTCCTCCCTGCGGCCCGCGTAGAGGGACACGCTCACAACGATGCCGAGGAAGATGAGGAACGCGGCGAGATCGATCCGGTCTAGCGCCATCTTCGCGACGATTCAGGGGAAATGCTCGGATGGAGAATAGCCTGTCGCCCACCTCCTTGCCGAGCAACGGGATAGGGAATCGGTGGTTCGGTCCACCCGCCGGCAGCGCGGGCCTTGGAGCCAAATCCGCGATCTCTCTTGCGACACCGCATGCGCGTCACGTGCTGCTTCTTCGCCCGACGAGTAACCGCCACTCCTCCCAACCAGGATTCGATGCGCCTACGGGACGATATCCGCCGGTCCGGGGCGGCTACCCGGCCTGGTACTCCTTAGGCCGTGTCGCTACCACGGTACCCGCGGAGTCGACGATTCGTCCGGGAAGCTGGTTCTCCGCGTAGTGTCTGAACCTGATGGTGAGGAGCCCTGTAGCCGCCCTCCGGAGTTCGTTGTGATGACGCCGTTTCCTGGGGTTGGGTGAGCGCCGTGGCGGCGGCGCAAACCATACCGGTACTCGCTCGCGCGCCATTCTGGCAGCGGGGCCGAAATCCGTGTCTCCTGAAACGATGACAGCCGCGTCGCATCGGCCGAGGAGCACTGATTCCATCAGGGTAGCCGCAAGCCATACATCGGTCCCCTTCTCCTCATGGTAGACTACGCCGCCCCGCCGTCTTCGCCCCAGGGTCGCGTCCTGAACCGAGGGTGAACGCATGTCTCGAAGCAGGGACCCGCAGAGGCCTACAACATCAAGCCACTTGAGATCGTCACGCCGAGAGTCCCGCAGGGAATGATAGAGATTGAAGCCGTCGACGAAGAACGAGACTCGCGATAGCAAGGGATCCTGTCCGGCGACGCGGTGGGCAGAAAAAGGACCCGGCGAGGCACGGATGGCTCCGCCCTCGCCGGGGGCCGGTTAGACCGGAATTGGCCGATCCTCGCCGGGGTTGATGTACCGAAGGTAGGCCGAAGGTGAAGGAAGGTCAAGAACTGTCAGCCAATCCGCTGGCACCGGGGGTCGGAGCGCGGAACCGACTGCGCGGTGATGGCGCTCAGGCCAGCTTGTCTACCTGGGGTCCAGGAGCTGGTCGAGATGCATCCAGATGACTCGAGAGTAGCGGAACAGCAGAGGAGCCAGAAAGGGCACCATCACCGCAATCGCCAGGATGCTCTGATTCGCCGAGAGACCCCCCAACACCATCAGGACCACACCCAGCGGCGCGCACAAGGCCAGGCCCAACCCATAGCTCACGTACATCGCCCCGGTGAAGTAGCCTGGCTCTCTCTCGTATCTCAGCCGGCAGGAGGGGCAGAGAGGGTGCATCTTCCAGAGGCTTGCGAAAACCGAGCCGCCCAGGCAACGCGGGCACCGGAGGAGGACGACGGCCTGGAGGCGCCTCGGAAGCCCCTCTCTCATCGGCGTGGCCGCGCGAGATGGTTGAGGCCCTGAACCGCGGCCACGGGCCTCAGGACCGACCCGAAGGCGGGGTGTATCTCCCGTCGATGGCGGTCCAGCCGCCGTCCGCAAACAAGACCGACCCGGTCACGTAGCTGGCGGCGTCCGAGGCCAGGAAGACCGTGGGGCCGGCCATCTCCGCGGCGCTGCCCCAGCGGTTGAGGATGTTGCGCGCGGCGTAGGCGCCGTACCAGTCCGGGTGGTCCTTGATGGGTGCCGTGAGCGGCGTGTCGATGACGCCCGGCGCGACGGCATTCACCCGCACCCCGCTGGGCCCGAGTTCGGCCGCGGCGACGCGCACCATCTGCACGATCCCCGCCTTGGTCGCGGCGTACATGCTCTGGCCCGGCTCGACCACCACCGACCGGATCGAGCTGAAGAGGATGATGGACCCGGAGCCCTGCCCGCTCATGATCCGGCCCGCGGCCTGGATGACGTGCGCGCCGCCCTTCAGGTTGAGGCCCAGAACCCGGTCGATCTCCTCGTCGGTGTAGTCGAGGAGGGGCTTGCGCACGTTCACTCCGGGGGTGCAGACCACGACGTCGAGGGATCCGCGGGCGGCGGTGATGTCGTCGAATACGCGGGTGACGGCCGCGCCGTCCATGATGTCCAGGTGGCCGGAGGCGGCCTCGCCCCCGGCCGCGCGGATGGTCGCCGCGGTGCGGGCGGCGGCGTCCGCGTCGATGTCGAGGCAGGACACGTGCGCACCCGCCTCCGCACATCCGATCGCGACGGCCTCACCGATGCCGGAACCGCCTCCGACGACCGCGGCCGCGCGTCCCTCCAGGCTGAACATGGTTGTCATGACGGGTCTCCGGTGGGGTTTCGTGTGGTGAAGGAGCGGGGCACAATGTTAACAGCCGCGCCCAGCCGGCAACCCGGCCCAAGGACGCGCCGCCCCACGCGCCCGGCCTTCGTTGCCTCCAGCCCCCAGCCCGAAACTGCATGCACCACGCCAACCGTCCGACCCGCATCCAACGCGAAGACCGCATCCTCGCCGAAGTGGAGGCCGCGCGGGACGAGATCGTGGCCTTCACGGCGGAGATGATCCGGATCCCCACGGTGAACCCTCCGGGAGCGTGCTATCGGGACTGCGCCGAGCTGATCGGGCGGCGCTTGCAGGCGACCGGTCTGGCCGTGGAGTACGTGGAGGCCGAGGGGCGCCCCGAGCACACCGCCCAACACCCGAGGGTGAACGTGGTAGGGCGGGGGCCGGCCGTTCCGGGACGCCCTCGGCTCCACCTGAACGGCCACTTCGACGTGGTTCCGCCGGGTGACGGCTGGACGGTCGACCCCTTCGCGGGCCTGGTGCGCGACGGGCGCATCTCCGGGAGGGGCGCGTCGGACATGAAGTCGGGGATCGCTGCCGCCGTCTTCGCGGTCGAGGCACTTCGGCGGGCCGGAGTCGAGCTCGGGGGAGCCGTGGACATCAGCGCCACCGTGGACGAGGAGAGCGGCGGCTTCGCGGGCGTGGCCCACCTCTGCGAGACCGGGATCATCTCGAGCGACCATACCCAATACGCGATCATCCCCGAGCCGTTCGGGCCCACCCGAGTGTGCCTGGGACACCGGGGCGTCTACTGGTTCGACATCGTCGCGCACGGCCACATCGCCCACGGGAGCATGAGCCATCTGGGACGCAGCGCCATCGAAGACATGGGCGCCCTTCTGGAAGCCCTTCGAACCCGGCTCCTCCCCGAGCTGGCCACCCGCAAGTCAGCGCTGCCCATCGTGCCGGAGCCCTCCAGGCGCCCCTCCCTGAACGTCAATGCGATCACCGGCGGTCAGGCCGGCGAACCAACCCAGTCGCCCTGCGTGGCCGACCGCTGCGTCGCCACCATCGACCGCCGTTTCATCCCCGAGGAGCCCTTCGAGGAGGTCCGCGCCGAGATCGCGCGCCTGGTCGGCTCGGTGGAGGACGCCGACCCCGGACGCCGTTTCACCATCGAGGAGCGCATGGTGGTCCATCCGACTTCCGCGCCCCCCGGGTCGCCGCTCGTGGCTGCCCTGTCCCGGGCGGTGGAAACGGTAGCCGGCCGGCCCGCCGAACTCGTGGCCAGTCCCGGCACCTACGACCAGAAGCACTTCGACCGCATCGCCGGCATCGAGCACTGCGTGGCCTACGGCCCCGGACCCCTCGAGGAGGCCCACCAGCCGGACGAGTCCTGCTCCGTGGACGACCTCGTGGCGAGCACGCAGGTGCTGGCGCTGGCGGCGCTGGAGCTGGTGGGGCCCGCGTAGATGGCGAAGCTCCATGCGGGCATGTCGGTCGAGGAGTTCGACGACAACTACTTCTATGCCGCGGAACTCAAGACCTTCGCGCGCCAACTCGGCATTGCCGTCGGCCGACGGCGGAAGCTCGAGCTTGAGGCGCTTATCCGGGAGTTCCTTCGAACAGGGACGGTTCCCCTGGCCAAACCCGAGCCTGATCGCCGGTCCGGCAAGTCGCGCGACAGGCTGGCGGCGGAGACTATCGTCCGGGACTACGTCGACGACCGCAGGACGAAGGACTTTCTGCGAGACCTCGCGCGCGCGCGCGACCCCCAGCAAAAAGACAAGTCGGGCCAGTGGTACCGGCTCAACGAATGGCGCCGTACGCAACTTCGGGCAGGCCAGCGCATCACCTACGCGGACCTCGGCAATCGATTGTTGGAGCTTATGCGTTGGGAGGGCCGCTTTCCGCGGATCCCCGCCGGTCGATTCAACAACTTCGTCACGGATTTCTGGGCAGACCCGGCGAACAAGGGCAAGACCCGGGCCGATGCCGTGGCGGCCTGGAAACGCATCAAGTCCGTCCCCGGACCGAAGACGTACGAGGCGTATGCGGTTCTTAAGCCGAGTAGAGGTCCCGAGGCTGCGATCGAAGACGGGATAAAGCGATGAAGCGACAACCGGGTCTCGGCGCACTCCGGCGAGAGCTGCGGCGGCGGTACGCGCGGTGCGCGATCCTGGCCCTGGCCACGACCGCGGTTGCCGGCTGCGAAGCGGCCCCCGTCTCCACGAACACGTCGCGCGACAGCCTCGGGGTAACGATCGTCGAATCGGTTGCGCCGTTGTGGGCCGAGCGTGACGCCTGGCGGATCGAGGAGGAGCCGATCCTCGACCTCGCCCGGGCCGGCTCGGGCGAAATGCACACCTTCTTTCGCGTAAGGGATGTGCTGCGCGCGGGATCCGGGCATCTGGCCGTGGCCGACGGCGCGTCCCAGCAGGTCCGGATCTACGATGCGACCGGGCGATTCGTCCGCGCCTTCGGCGGGCCGGGCGAGGGGCCGGGCGAGTTTCGCTCTCTCTGGACCGTCGTCCTGAAGCCCGACGGACGACTCGTGGCGCTGGACCGGGCCGCGGGGGGAAGCGGCGCGGAGTTCGACCTGGGATCGGGGCTGACGTCTTCGTTTCGGATGCCGGAGGGGGTCTCTCCGGTTCGGCATCCCCTGCCCTCGGACGTGGTCTGGGGACTGGACCTGGCGCCAGGCACGGATGAGGAGAGACGAAGCGCGGGTGTACTGCGCCCCCCGGTCAATGTCGTTCGGTTGTCGGAGGATCGGATGTCGGCCGACTCGGTCACGAGCCTTCCCGGATACGAGAACTTCATCGTCACCGAAGGGGACGACATCCCGATCATGGGCCGGCTGCCCCACGCGGTGCCGGACGGCGAGGGGCGCATCGCAATGGGCACGGCCGACGCGCTCGAGTACTCGATCGTCGACGGCGGAACCGGGGAGCTGCGCCTGATCGCGAGGATCCCCGGAGTTCCGCTGACCGTGTCCAGCGCGGAAGTGGACCGTGAGAGGGAGGAGTGGCTGGGACCCGATCCCAGTCCCTTCATTCGGGATTTCATGGCTCGCCTGCCCGAGCCCACCGAGAAGCCGGCCTATCAGCGCATGATTGTGGATGCCGACGGGAATGTGTGGGCGGGCGAGTACCTCGGCCTCGCCCGGCGCGACGAACCGCAGGAGTGGTACGTGCTGGACTCGTCTGGGGCGTGGCTCGGAGTCGTCGAAACGCCGGCGCGCTTCGAGCTGATGCGGGTGGGGGCCGACGAGGTGTTCGGGGTGCGGCGCGATGTCGACGACGTCGAGCATCCGCAGGTTCTGCGGCTGGCGAAGCCCTGATCGGCTTCGATGGGACGTTTCAGCTGAAACGCGTTCCCGGATTCGCTGGCCTTCGGGACTGCGGCCTGAACTCAGTGGGGCTGCGACAAGCCCTTCCACGGATCGCCCGGCAGGAAGGCGATGATGCGCTCGAGAACCGTGTTCATGGCAACGTCGACATCCCAGAGGAGCCCCGGGCGAAGCAACGGACCCATGTCCTCGCGGAAGTCGGGGAGCCCGCGCTTCCCCTCCATGTTCTCCTCGAATTGCGCACGAGTCGCGGAGTGACCGCCCTCAGCCATGTAGCGCAGGAAGCAGGCGATCACCCTGGGTACGTCGACCCGACCCGTGTCCAGGGCATGCCATAGGTCGAACAGGTCGCGCCCCTTCTTCCGCTGGTAGAGCGCCCTGAGTTTGGTTCCGAGAAGCTCGTCGAGTGTGTACGTGGTTACTCCCGCGGACCCGCCGAACCAGCGGCTATCGACGTCAAGCGGCACCCTTTGGAGTCCAAGCTCCGTGAAATGTTCGCGGGTATTGATCTCGATCTTCAGGCGGAGCCTCAGCGGTGGCTGATCCTCCGACTCGAATCGGTACAAGAGGTTGACGCCTTCCTCCTTGAGCTTCCACCGGGGCGGGCCCAACCACGGATCGAGTACCGGCCGCATGAGGTTGAGCGTATCGCCGATCGGCTCCGCGCCAACCTGTACGAGATCGATGTCCTCCGAGTATCGGGGAGGTGGCGTCAGGTGCAGTTTGTATAGCGCCGTGCCCCCGCGAAAGGCGAGCGCGCTGGCCAGATTGGGCACTCGAAACAGCTCGACAAGCGCCCGGCTGATAACGAGATCCTGCTCGACCTGCGCGTCCGTGGCCCAGGGCGCGTGGACACGCCAGGACGTGATGTAGTCCCGGGGGATCATCCGTCTGTTTCTATGACGACGTTCACGATGAGTTTCCAGGTCGCGTCTCGCCCAGCTCCGGTGTTCGGCGCCGCGCGGCGTAACGGGGTGTAGCTGCGAGCCTGTTCCTCGACGAAGGGCAGCAGCGTATCAACCAGGTCTGATTCGCCGAAGCGCTCAAGGAGGTATCCCAGGCGCTGCGACCAACTCACCGGGGAGAGATGTGCTGCCCGCGCGAGGGCGTCCGCCTCCATCTCCTCCGCAAGATCGCGCAGGACCGTTGCGACGTTGGCAATGCCGCCGGCGTGGCTCGGGTAGCCGACGAGCTCCAGCGCGGTTACCTCGGGAGTCGAGTAGCGAGCCAAGCCCCGAGGCGTATTGAACTCCTTCACGAACATCCGGCCGAGGTCATGGCGGGCGACGAACACGACGCGCACCTGCCCGCACTCGATTGCCGCGCGGTTCCTGCGAGCCATCACCTGGACGACTTGCGGCCGCTGGTGCGCCGCCCCGTATCGCTCCGCCGCGCTGAGCAGGGCGAAGTAGTACGGTTCGCCGGCAAGATCCATCAACTGGGGAATGAACTGCTCGGCAGGCAGACAGCCGCGACTCCTGTACTCGGCCGGGACGATGATGTTGAAGCCGCGAATGGGCTCGGCGATGACGCCACGTGCCTTCAGCCGCCGCAACTGCGCTCGAACGGCGCTCCTGGGGCTGCGAATCGCGCCGACGGCCTCGTCGGTCGTGAAATGATGTCGTCCCCGCGCCGCCATGTCGGCGACGTAATCACGAGCGAACATGGATAGTACAATTACCTGTGCAAGTGACGCCCAAGGCGACGTTCGCAGAGAATCGGCTCACCTTTTTTTGATACGATTATTTGCGATACTAACATTTTTTGCTATCTATGCCAAGATTTGTAGTGCCAAGAGTGTGATGGGCGATGGCTACCCTCTGCACCCTTGCGGCATGCGGTTTCTGCGTCCCGGCACGCCTTCCCGAGCCGCGGCGAAGGGGATACAATCGTGAAGACGCGCGGAGCCCGGTCAGGGTGATTCGGCTCGCGCCCCGGCGCTCGGTTTCCCGACGAACAGCATGTCGGTGGTGGGTGGCCCGCCCAGACGCGGCTCGTAGAAGCGCGCGGTCAGCGCTTCCATGACCGGTTCGACGGTGCTGTCGTCGCAGAGGGCGACGGCGCAGCCACCGAAGCCGGCGCCGGTGAGGCGTGCACCCGCTGCACCCGCCTCCAGCGCCACCGCTACAATGGCGTCCAACTCATCCGTGCTCACCTCGTAGTCGTCGCGGAGGCTTTCGTGCGACTGCACCATGAGGTCGCCGAAGCGGTGCAGGTCGCCGCCGCGCATGGCCTGCTCCGCGAGGGCCACCCGGCGGCCCTCCGTGACCACGTGTCGGAATCGGCGAAACAGTACGGGGGAGAGGATCCGGCGGACGCGGCGGAGCAGGCCGTCGGGGTCGGCCGCTGAGACCAAGTCGCTGTACGCAGGCGCGGTGTTGGTTGCGCGGTTGCCGGAGTTGGCCGCCCGGCCTCCCGCCACGGCGCCGACCGACGCTGCCAGCGCCTCCCGGCACTGCCGCGCCCTCTCGTTATACATGTCGCGCGCGCCCGCGGACTTCTCCGCCCGGACCAGCGACGACGCCACCACCCACCGCCATCCCTTGGGCACGCGTACCGGGGTCACCCGCAACGGGTCGAATTCGATGCGGAGGGCGTGTCCGGCGACCCCGTGAAGACACGCGGCCTGATCCATCCCGCCCCCTTCGAGGCCGACGAAGCGCTCGGCACGCGCCATGAGGGCCGCGAGCTCGAGGCGCGACAGGGCCCGAGCCCCATCGCCTCGCGGCGCCCCGTCGCCAACGTCCACCCCGTTCGCCTTCAGCAGCGCAAGCGCCGAGGCCACCACCAGCGCGGACGACGACGACAGCCCCGATGCGATCGGCACGTCGCCGGACACGGTTCCTTCGATGCCTCGCTCCAGCGAGATCCCGTGCTCGAGCAGTCCCCGAGCGGCGGCGCGCACGTAGTTGGACCAGTCTCCCTGCGCTGCTGCCTCGATGGGACGTTTCAGCTGAAACGCGAACGGCGCGAAACGGGCCGACGGGCTGTCCAGTCGCACCACCGGATCGTCCACGACCCGGAACTCGATACGGACGTCCCGGTCGATGGCGATGGGAAAGACCGGCAGGCCGTTGTAGTCGGTGTGTTCGCCGATCAGGTTGACGCGGCCGGGGGCGATCGCTCGCCAGCGGACGGCATCGCGGCTGCGCAATTCACCGCTCAATCCGAATAGCCCAACTTCGGCAGCAGCCGGAAGAGCCAGATTCCCGCCCCGGCCGAGATCGCCAGCGCAGCCACCGCCGCCACGCCCTGCCCGTACAGCAGGTATCCCGTCCCGAAGAGCGCCGCGTAGACCAGCACGCACCCGAGGAACCAGGCGAGGAAGGCCGCCGTGACGGACCCCGATTCGCGCGGCCCGTCGCCCACGTCGACGACCCGCCGCCATCCCGCCCCCATCGGCCGGATCCTGTCGTAGAAGCCCTGCAGCGTCTCCGAATCGGCGGGCGCCGTAAGGAACGTCACCCCGAGCCAGCCGACCGTCGTGACCGCCACGCCGATCACGAGCTGCGTCCACGCCGGCAGCGGCGCCAGTCCCAGCGCCCCGTGCACCCAGGCGAAGTAGACGGCCACCATGAACGAGATCGTCATCCCGGCGAGCTCGCTCCACACGTTCACGCGGTACCAGAACCAGCGCAGCAGGAAGATGAGCCCGGTACCGGCCCCGATCTGGAGCAGGATCTGGAACCCCTGCCCCGCGGTGTCGAGCTGCAGCGCGATGAAGGCGCCCAGGACCATAAGCCAGACGGTCGACAGGCGTCCCACGGCAACCAGCCGCCGCTGGCTGGCATCCGGGTTCACGAAGCGGCGATAGAAGTCGCTAACGACGTAGGACGAACCCCAGTTGAGCTGGGTGCTGATCGTGGACATGTACGCCGCCGCCAGAGACGCCACCACCAGCCCGAGCAGTCCGGCGGGCAGGAACACCAGCATGGCCGGATAGGCCAGGTCGTTGCCCACCAGCCCGGGATCGAGGTCCGGGAAGCGGGCCTGGATGTCGGAGAGCTCCGGGTATACGAGCATCGAGCACAGCGCCACGATGATCCAGGGCCAGGGGCGGAGCCCGTAGTGCGCGACGTTGAACCAGAGCGTCGCCTTCATCGATTCCTTCTCGTTCTTCGCGGCCAGCATCCGCTGCGCGACGTAGCCTCCGCCCCCCGGCTCGGCCCCCGGATACCACGCGCTCCACCACTGCACCGCGATGGGGATGATGAAGATTCCCGCGGCGACGCTCCAGTCGGAGAAGTCGGGGAAGAAGTTCATCGCCGACTGCAGCTCCGGGTGCGAGACGAGCCCCGCGAGCCCCCCGACCTCGGGCTGGCGCAGCGCGAACACGGCGGCCGCGACCGATCCGATCATGGCTACGACGAAGAGTACGAGGTCGGTCACGACGACGCCCCAGAGCCCCGAAGTAGCGGAATAGATCATGGTCACCGTGCCCGCGATCAGCACCGTGGTCAGCGGATCGAGCCCCAGGAGTACGCCGCCGATCTTGGTCGCCGCGAGCGTCACGGTGGCGATGATCATCACGTTGTAGAAGACGCCCAGGTAGAGCGCCCGGAAGCCCCGCAGGAACGCCGCCGCGCGCCCCGAATAGCGCAGCTCATAGAACTCGATGTCGGTCAGCGCGCCGGACCGCCGCCACAGGCGCGCGTAGAAGAAGACCGTGCACATCCCGGTGATCAGGAAGGCCCACCACGCCCAGTTCTGCGCGACCCCGCCCCCGCGCACGAAGTCCGCAATCAGGTTGGGCGTGTCGGTCGAGAAGGTGGTCGCCACCATCGACGTGCCCAGCAGCCACCACGGGAGCTTCCGCCCCGAAAGGAAGAACTCGTCGGCCCCGGACCCCGCGCGCCGGGCGAAGCGGAGGCCGATGGCGAGAGCGGTGAGCCCGTACAGCGCGATGACGATCCAGTCGAGCGTGGTCAGTTGCATGCGGCTTCAGTCGCTGGAGGCGGAGGATGACGGCGCGTCCCGGCGGATGGGCCGGGCATCGCGGGAGAAAGGGGATGGCCGGGCGTCCCAAAGGGTTGGTTGGGCGTCCCAGAGACGCATCGGGTAGACCCCCGAGTCTACCAGCCCCCGCAGCGACTCGGCCACTCCCGCATGATCGCCGGGGAACGTGACACCGAGCCACAGCTCGCGGGTGGGCAGCACGGTGCAGCGCGCGCGGTCCGCCGCGATCAGGTCGTTCATGGCCTCGGAGAGGTAGAATTCGCGGTCGAGTCCGGGTCCCGAAGCGAGGAACGCGGCGAACAGGTCCCGGAGGGGCAGAAGGATGTCCGGTTGGAACCCCCAGAGGTTGGTGCAGACGGGCATTTGCAGGGGCACGTCGAGCGGTTTTCCGGCCACGTCCCGGCCCACGGCGCGGTCCCCGTCACGTCGGAGTTCCAGCCCCTCGGTCAACCGCCGGAGCGCGCCCGACTCGTCGATCTCGCACAGGCCACGGGAGACGCCCCCGCTCTCCGACAGGGTGACTTCGAGGGGGTAGCCGATGGTGAAATGAGTGGTGTTGCGCGCGTCGGCGGGTACCGACTGAGCGCCGCGCATCGCCCCGGCAAGAGCCGCGTACGCTCCCCGCCCGTAGAAGTCGTCCGCGTTGCACACGGCGAAGGGGCCGCCGACCTCTTCGCCCGCGGTGAGCACGGCGAAGCCGGTACCCCAGGGGCGGATTCGTCCCGGGGGCGGGTCATCCACGAGTCCCGGATGGGCCATCCGCTGGTACGCGTAGCGGATGTCGAGGTGGGTTGCCGCGTCCCGAAGATGCTCATCGAAATCCGGGCGCAGCGTCTCCTGGATGACGAACAGGAAGCGCGTGAACCCGGCGATCGCGGCATCGTAGAGGGCGTAGTCGAGGAGGGCTTCGCCGCCCGGGCCAATGGGCGCGAGCTGCTTGAGGCGGCCGAACCGGGTGGATTGGCCGGCCGCGAGGATGACGAGGGTCAGGGTTGGGCGAGACACGACATCGCTGTCAGTGGGCTCGTTCATCGGCTGGCGTGCCCGCCTTCGCAGGGTGCTCGAACGTCCGTTACCACCGGCGTCGGTTTTGGTTACCGTATTCAACACCGAGGTCGACGATAGCGAAAGGGGGAGGATTCTGGAGACGATGATCGGGCGGGGGGACGCCGGCCGCCACCGGAGTTACTCTCCGTGAGCCGGAAGGTCCTGATCACCGGTGGCGCCGGTTTCGTCGGGAGCCACCTCGCCGACGCCCACGTCGCCCGGGGCGATCGGGTGTGGGTCCTGGACGACCTCTCCGCGGGGCGAGCCGAGAACGTTCCCTCCGGCGCCGAGTTTGTCGAGATGGACATCGGCGATCCGCGCGCGCGGGAACTGATCCTCGACATCGGCTTCGACCTGATCAACCACCACGCGGCGCAGATCGACGTGCGCGCCTCGGTCGCCGATCCGATCGGCGACGCGAGGGTCAACATCGCCGGCCTCATCAACATCCTCGAAGGGGCGCGCGACGCGGGGACGCAACGAGTGGTCTTCGTATCCAGCGGAGGCGTGGTCTACGGGGAGCCCGAGGTGTATCCCACGCCCGAGGACACCCCCAAGTGCCCGGTGTCTCCCTACGGGGTGTCGAAGCTCGCGGGCGAGTACTACCTCGACTACTACCGCGAAGTGCACGGCCTCGACTACGTGGCGCTTCGCTACGGCAACGTCTACGGCCCCAGGCAGGACCCCCATGGAGAGGCGGGCGTAGTGGCCATCTTCTGCAACCGTCTGATCGACGGCGAACCCCTCGACATCTACGGGGACGGCGAGCAGACGCGGGACTACGTCTACGTGGAAGACGTTGCGGCCGCGAACCTGATCGCCTCCGAGATGCCGTTGGAGGACCGCGCCGGCATCGACGCGAGAGCCTACAACGTGGCCACCGGCGAAGCGACGAGCGTCAACACGCTGGCGACGCTTCTGGAAGAGATCGCTGGCGCCCGGCCGGGCCGGATCCACAAGGACGCTCGGGCCGGCGAGCTTCGGCGCAGCGTGCTCTCGACGGCGCGGATGCGGGCGATGGGGTGGTCGCCGGCGCAGAGCCTCCGGGAGGGGCTGGCGCGGACGTTCGGGCATATTGCGTCCGGCAGGACGACCCGGTCCATCGCCAGCAAGGCGCAGTGGCCAGACGAGTAGGGAGAAGACCATGCTTCGGCATCCAGCCTTGATCGATGGCGCGGCATGACGCGCACGTCATACGTCGAGTGGATGGCGCGCCGCATCGCCCAGGCGGGAGGGTGACCTACCTCGGCTCGGCGAACCCCAGCCTCCAGACCACCATCTCGGGGAAATCCCGTTCGTTCTCGACGGTCTCGATGACCAGGCCATTCCCGATAAAGGCCTCGAACAGCGCATCGTGACGGCGGGTTGCGATGAGCGAGCCGTTGGCGAGATCGATCAGGTCGATGCGCATCTCGTAGATCGCTTTCATGTCATCGTCGATCGGGACGTAGGCTACCCGGCCATTGGGCATGACTCGATAGTCCATGCGATCCTGCCAGTCGTCCTTGCGAGCAGAACTGATCACCCAGAGTCGCTGTTGATCGTCGACCTGCATCGCGAAGATCCGGTTCCGTGGCGGATTGTCGGGAGACCAGGGTTCGCGTGATGGTTCCCGCTCGTTCAGCACCGGCCCGCTGAGCCCGAGGATCCTGCGGCCGCTATCGCTCCATACCTGAATGAGATAGTCGTCGAGTCGCGCGCTGTAGATGCGCTTCTGCCGATCTACCGCCAACACCCGGTGCGCGTTGCCCGGTGCGTCAAGGCCCGCCATCCGACCGAACGAATGGAGAACATTCGGTCCATCGACGATGTGCAAGGGCATGGCGACCCGTTGAGTCGTCATCCTTGGCCTGTTCAACAGGTATCTCCCGTCGTCTCCGAGCGGTACCGCGAGATGGGAACCCCCCGGGTCGAGCAACCTGTCCGAGTGATAGGAGAAGTCGGCGTTCACGATGGTCTCTCGTCCGATATCGAGGTCGACGATGTGAACTCGCCCCTCGCCATCGGTGCGGACCGGAGCCGGACGATGGAACTCCATGGGCCCGTCCCCCCTGCGGCCGACCTGCCTCAGGAATCTCCCCTCCGCGTCCCAGACCTTGATCACGCCTTCCTGCTGCTGTCCGACCCAGTAATTGCCGGCATCATCCAACGCCACGTAAATCGACCAGTTGATGTACCCCGGGCCTGTCGTGTCGCCCAGAGCCACGACGCGCTCTACGGTTATGCAGTCTGCGCACATCCCCGGACTCTCGAGGATGTCTACGGTGGCGGTGCTGTCCTGCAGTGTGGTCAGATCCCTGTGGGAGTCGGGGGCGTCACAGCCGGAAAGCCAGCCGGCCAGGACGACAGCGAGTGGAAGTGGAGCGACAGCGAAGGGCAACGATGCCCTGGTGGACCTGCCAGGCATTCGATCCTCCTTGGCGAGCCGCCGGAACGAGCAGGCAGCGGACGTCCCTTCCATTCAGACTGCCTCCACGGTCTGAACGTTCCCGCTCGGCCACGTGTCAACGGATCTCGCCTCACCGCCCTTCCTGCCTCTTTTCAACATTCTCCACGTACGTCAAGGACTTCTCCAGCGTCGGATTCTCGTTGTAGGCCTCCGACTGCCCAGGCGGAATGCTCAGGTACTCCCAGTCCTCACCTCGGAAGGACTTGGCCAGGTACACGATCTGCCCCACATGGTAGGCGGCGTGGGCCAGCGACCGGAGGAGTGCCTCGTCGACTCGATGGGGAACGCGGCGGACGGTCACTTCAGAGGTCAGGTCGTGGTCGGTGAGCTGTGAGAGGGTTTCGAAAAGCACGCCCCAGCCCCGGTCCCACTTCGCGGCGACTTCGTCGGGCGACACCTCGCGCGGCTCGAACTCCGACTCCCTGTCGCGCCACGGTTTCTCCCCGTCCGTAGTCAGGAAGTCGGTGAAGCGCGACTCCAGGTTGCCGGCGACGTGCCAGACGATGGTCGCGATCGAGATGGCGTGTTCGGAACCGGCGACGAGGTGCTCGGCGTCCAGCTGGGAAAAGGCGCGCTCCCCGAGGAGCTTGTAGCGCCGGTATTCCGCTTCGATGAGGGCCAGGACGGTGCGGTTCATTATTGTCGTCTCATATTGTAGTGACGTGATATATTGAGCAGACATTGATATATATTGCAATATCTAATATATATTATATATACTATGTAGACATGATATACGATAGACAATATAATATAAGATCCGTGGACTATCAACCCTTCGGGCCGATCCGCTCCACAAGGGTCCCGATTTCCGCCACGGGAAGTACCGAGATGCGGTCGTCGAGCACGTACCCCTCGTCGCCCGGATACACGATCCAAAGATGGTCCAGCCCCAGATCCTGGAGCGCCACCCGCATCGACCGCGTGGTGCCAGGGGCGTCCGCGAACTTGCACTCGAAGCCGTAACGCTTCCCTCCGGAGAGCACGAGGAGATCGAGTTCGGCGCCGGCGTGGGTCGCCCAGTAGTACGCGTCCCGCGTCTCCAGCGCACCGAGCAGCTGTTCGACGACGAAGCCCTCGAATGAGGCTCCGACCTTGGGATGACCCGGCAACTCGTTCTCACCGGGAATCCCCAGCAGCGAATGCAACAGGCCCGTGTCGCGCACGTAGACCTTCGGCGCCTTGACCTGACGCTTCCTCAGATTCTCGAACCATGGCGGCAGGACGCGCACCATGAAGGCCCCCGCAAGGATGTCGAGATAGCGGCGGGCGGTCGCTTCGCTCGACCCGAGCGACCGGGCGAACTCGGCGGCGTTCCAGGCCTGCCCGTGGTAGTGGGCGATCATCGTCCAGAAGCGCCGCAGCGTCTCGGCCGGAATGGTGATGCCGAGCTGGGGAATGTCACGCTCCAGGAACGTGCGGACGAAGTCGCGCCTCCACAGCGATGACGCCTCCGTGCCGCGCGCGAGGAAGGAGCGGGGGAATCCGCCGCGGTTCCAGAGCTTTCTCCAGGCATCCGTTCCCGTTTCGCTCAAGCCGAAGCCGCCTAGATCCACGAGCCCCACGCGCCCCGCAAGAGATTCGGAGACGCCCTTCACCAGCTGGGGAGAGGCGCTACCGAGCAAGAGAAAGCGGGCGTCGTTGTCAGGGCGGTCCACCAGCACGCGCAGCGTTTCGAAGAGCGAAGGCATCCGCTGGACTTCGTCGATGACCACTAGGCCGCTCAGCCGTCCGAGCGTCTGCTCGGGTGTGGCGAGACGCCGTCGGTCGACGGCGGCCTCCAGGTCGAAGAATGTGGTACCGGGGGATTCGGCGGAGATCTGTCGCGCAAGCGTGGTCTTGCCGCATTGCCGAGGACCGGTGAGCGCGGCGCAGGGATGGACTTCGAGCGCCTCTTGAATGCGTCTGGTGGGCACTGGCCGGGCGATGAGCATGCCCTCATGATAATCCTTGAAAATCCGCAGAACAAGTGAGGATGTTCAAGGAACACCAGCCAGCTATCCCGTGTCCGGCGGCCTCCTCAGCACTCCTGCGAAAAGAATCGCGCCGGACTCGCGCTCTCGTATCAGGTAGGCGAAGGGCCGGTTCGCGATCACCGATGGCGGTAGGCTCGTGACCCCGATCCCGACCGAGGTTGTGCCGGCTCCTTCCGCGCCTTCCTCGGCCACCTCCACGAACGTCTTCTGCTTGACTTCGGAGATGAATAGCGGAGGAGAAGTGGTGGAGATGCCCGTGAAGTCGGCGACGTTCGGGAGGAAGGCGTCCGTCGTCCCGAGCGCCTGCAGGACCGGCTTGAGACTCTCGTCGTACTCGACGCGGAACCTGGGAAGCACGACCCTCACCTTCCTCGCGTTCAGGTTGTCCAGCAGACTCTGCCAGCGCCTCACATCCATCGAAGCGAGTTGCGCGTCGATGCTGCTCCCGGCTCCCGGCACGAGAACCGTCATCGCGAAGGCGCCTTCTCCGAAAGGCAGCTCGATGACCTGAAGGTTGCCGTCCTCTGCGTACGGGAATTCGGCGGTCAGCTCCATCATGGGCATGGACTGCGACTGGCCATCGGCAATGTGGAAGGGCGCGTCCTGCGTCCTTTGCGGATCGAATGCGTACTTCCACGGGCCCTTGAAGTAGATCGCGTTGATCAGGAAGAGCATCGTGCGGCTGTCAATGGGAGACTCGACGATCTCCCCGATGCGTCCGCCGGTTTCCTCCGACACCCATTGATTGATGGCGTCCGCGGCGGCGGCACTCGAGAAATCGAGCCCGGCGATCTCTGCGTCGAAGAAGGCTCGCACCGCTTCCAGGAAGTCCTGCTCGACCGCGAATCCGCTACGGTACCACGCCGAGTTGGCGAGCTGCGTGTTCACAGTGGAATCCGCTGCAGGCAGATGGGCCATGAGGCCATGATAGCCCAGGTTGACCGTGTCCAGCGGGGCGTCCTCGAAGCCGAGGGTGGCCCGCATCTGATCATACGTCGTCCCCCGAGCCCCGTTGAGCGCCATGCCGAGAGCCATGGATGCGCTCAGTGGCGAGACGAGAACGTTCGCCTCGGGATCCGCGGCCATCGCGGCGGGAAGAAGATTCCAGGCGAAGGCGTTGCTCTTTTCGAGGACGGCAGCCTCCGCGGAGGCCGAGCGCGGTGGGATGACGATCGAGTCCGGCGGACCGGGATCCGTGGGCTCCGGGACGACAGGATCTGCTGGACCCGGTTCGACAAGGTCGTCGGAGCAGGCCAGGGCCGGCATCACTGCCGCGATCCAGATAGCCAGAGCGATGCGGCTAACGCACGCGACGCGGAATACCGGTTCGATTCGGAAGTTCGCTCCGACGCGTCTGTGGCTGCTCACGCTGATCCCCTGTTCAACATCAACTCGCTCATGATGAAAGTAGCACTGTCCTCGGAGAACGAATGCACGAGCTGGAATGTGACGTCTCCGGGGAACGTCGTCGTCTGGCTGGAATCCGATGGAGGGCGTTAAGCTCGACTACCTCCGGGCCGGTTGCGAGCGATGGCGCGGCCCCTCGAAGGGCGACTCCAGGAGAGGAAGACCCCGATGAACAGCATCCTCCGCCTTGCCTTCGCGGCTGCAACGGCCCTCTTCACCGCTGCCACCGCGATGGCCCAGCAGGCTCTGCCGGCCGACCCCCCCGGCGCCCTCCCCTACGACCTCGCCTTCGGGATGGCGTCGTTCATCTGGGACACCCAGTTCGCAGTCTCGGCCGACGGGCGCTTCGTCGCGTACGACGTGCGGATTCCTCCCGCGGATACCACAGCCAACCTGGATGAGCGCTATCAGCCCAACGGCACGCCCAGTTCCGTGGTGGGGGCGACCATCCGTTACACGGAGATGGCCACGAGGCGGACGGTCGAGGTCTGTCCGGGGGGCACCTGTTGGAGGCCGGTGTGGTCCCCGGACGGGGCGTTGATCGCGTTCTTCTCGGACGCCGATGGCGTGCCGCAGCTGTGGGTGCACGATGTCGCGACGGGCACGTCGCGCAAGCTCTCCGACGAGCCGGTCAAGCCAAAGCTCTGGCACGGGGACGAGCCGCGCTGGAGCCCGGACGGGTCGACGCTGTATGTGGGGTTCGCGCCGGAGGGGCCGTTCCGCAACCCGATGCGCCCGGCCGAAGTGCGGCCTGAGAACCCGGCCGGGGTCGTGGTTCTGCGCAGCGGCAGCGAGGCGGCTGCGGCTCCGGAGGCGGAAGCGCCGCCCCCCACGCCGATGACCGACCACTACGCGCGCGAGCATCTGGTGGCCGTGAAGGCGGTCGATGTCGCCAGCGGAGTGACCCGCGTGCTCGTCGCTCAGGACGCCGAGTTTCCGGCCGGCACGCTGCGCCGCTCGGCGTCGGGCAGGTGGCTGGGGTATCTCTCCACCTTCCGGCCGGAGAGCGACACCACCCAGTCCACGGTGATGGACGTCGCGGTGGTGCCGACGGCGGGCGGCGAACCGATTCCGGTCGTGCGCAACGTCCCGCTCACCCGCAACGCCTACTTCAGCGTCAGCTACGCCTGGCATCCGTCGGACGACCGCCTGGTGTACCTGGACGGCAAGCGCTTGCACCTGCTCGACCTCCGTTCGGGGTCGCCCGCCGCCCCCGTGCCTCTCGCCCCCGAGCTTGGCGACGTCGCCTCGACCGTCTTCGCCTTCACACGCGACGGCGAGGCCGCGGTGATGGGCGTCGATGTCGTAGACGACCAGGGTTACGGCGACGCGCGCCCGCGCGCGCTCGCGGTCGTTCCGCTGGACGGCAGCCCGCCCGCGACCTTCGCCCTCGACGACGAGCGCTGGACCTACGACCAGGTCCTCAAGGCCGACGAGCGCACCGCGTGGCAGCCGGACGGCGAATCGATCTCGGTGCTCGTGACGGAACGCGCGACCGGTGACAAGGCCATCCTCCGCTACGATCCGGCCACGGACGACGGCCGCGTGCTCTGGAAGGCCCGGGCGCGGCTCGTCAACCTCACCTCCGGCGGCAGCCACGACTTCATCGTGGGCCAGTACGAGGACATGCGCACGCCGTCCAACATCTTCCGCTTCGACGCCGACTTCTCGGCCCGTGAGCGCATCTCGCACATCGATCCCCGCCTGGACGACGTGGAGATCGGGACCGCGGAGGTATTCGAGACCACCGTGCCGCTTCACGACGGCACCCTCGCCACCGTCAAGACGGCCGTGCTGCTTCCCCCGGGAGCAACGCGGGGCGACCGCCTTCCCGCCCTCGTCACCATGTATCCGGGCAGCGACATAACCCGCCGCGCCGCCGACTTCGGGGGCGGAAGCGTCTTCACGGTTCCGAACCTGGTCTTCACCAGCCGCGGCTATGCGGTGGTGCTATGCGACCTGACCCTCGGCCCCAACGAGCAGGCCGGCAACCCGATCCGGGACATGGTCGACGTGCTCCTGCCCCAGGTCTACCGCGCCGCCGAGCTCGGCTACGTCGACCTGAACCGCCTCGCCATCACCGGCCAGTCCTACGGCGGCTACGGCACCGGCTCGATCATCACGCGCACCAACATCTTCCGGGCGGCGGTGCCCATCTCCGGCATCTTCGACCTGTTCGGCACCTACGGGCGCATCGATGTCGACGGCGGCGGCTTCTTCCTGGCCTGGAGCGAGGGCGGGCAGGCGCGCATGGGCACGCATCCCTGGGCCGACGTGCGCCGCTATCTCGACAATTCGCCCTATTACAACGCGGACAAGATCGCGACCCCGGTCCTGATCGTACACGGAACCGAGGACATGGCCTATCACGACGCCGGCAAGCTCTTCAGCGCGCTCCGGCGGCTGGGAAAGCCGGCGCAACTGGCCTCGTACCTGGATCAGGGCCACGTCATCTCGTCATGGCGGAGGTCGAGCGCGATCGACGCGGCCCGGCGCATGGTGGAGTTCTACCGGCGCCACCTCGGGGATCCGGCGTCGAGGCCGATTATCCCGTGACTCGACGGGGACCACATCCCCTTCCCGAACACGACCACCTACGCCACCCCAGGATCCATCCCATGCAACTCGGCGCCTTCTCCATCAGCCTTTCCGTCAACGATCTCGAAGCCTCGAAATCCTTCTACGAGAAGCTCGGCTTCAGGCAGACCGGCGGGGACGGCACGGGATATCTGATCATGGTCAACGACAGCACGATCATCGGCCTCTTCCACGGGATGTTCGAGGGCAATATCCTCACTTTCAACCCCGGACTGGCGCAGGACATGTCGCGGCCGGAGATCTTCACCGACGTGAGGGAGATCCGCGCGTCGCTGGTGGCTGACGGCGTGGAGATGTCGACGGATACGGACCCCGACGGCACCGGGCCGGCGCACATCGTGGTGACGGATCCGGACGGCAACCCGGTGCTGATCGACCAGTTCTTTCCGAGACCGGGGAGCGCGGGGAAATGAAACCGGGGGGAGAGCCTTGAGCCGCACAGAGATACAGCGCACGATCGCCGCGCCCGCCGACAAGGTCTTCGCAGCGGTCGCCGACGTGAGACATTTCTCGCGCGCCGTGGAGCACATCGAGCACGTCGAGTTCCTGTCCGACACCCGGACCGGCCTGGGCACCCGCTTCCGCGAAACCCGCCGCATGCGTGGGCGGGAGGCCACGGTCGAACTCGAGATCACGGAGTTCGCAGCGCCCGAACGAGTCCGGTTTCTGTCGGAGGCGGGTGGCGTGAAGTGGGACACGGTCTTCACGGTTGTGGCAGGCCGAGACGGTAAAACGCGCCTGATGTTGGTCATGGAGGCTACGCCTCTCACCTTCCCCGCCCGGCTCATGGTGCCGCTGATGAAGGGCATGGTCCGCAAGGCGATTGCCGCGGACATGGACGCGGTCAGGAGGTATTGCGAGAGATCTTCGGGAGGTTCGTAGCGCACCGGGGTTTGCATCGTGGTTCGAGCGCATCCAGCTTTGTGCGCTTAATGTTCCGATACCTTATCGACATCGATACCACTCAGAGACGCATACATATGGCAGACCGGCGCCAGCAGGCTCTCGATTACCATACCGACGGCCGCCCCGGCAAGATCGAGGTGGTCCCGACCAAGTCGCTCTCGACCCAGCGCGAACTCACCCTCGCGTATTCCCCGGGGGTCGCCGAGCCCTGCCGCGAGATCGCGGCCAATCCCGCGGAGGTTTTCACCTACACGGCGCGCGGCAACCTGGTCGCGGTGGTCTCCAACGGGACCGCGGTGCTCGGGCTGGGCAACATCGGGCCGCTCGCCGCCAAGCCGGTGATGGAGGGCAAGGGGGTGCTCTTCAAGCGCTTCGCGGGCATCGACGTGTTCGACATCGAGGTGGATTCGAGCGACGCGGAGGAGGTCATCCGCTTCTGCCAGCTCCTGAGCCCCACCGTGGCCGGCATCAACCTGGAGGACATCGCCGCGCCCGAGTGCTTCGTCATCGAGCAGGCCCTGCAGGAGAAGCTCGATATCCCCGTCTTCCACGACGACCAGCACGGCACCGCCATCATCGCCGCGGCGGCGCTGCTCAACGCCATCGACCTGGTGGGCAAGCGCATCGAGGACGTGCGCGTGGTCTTCAGCGGCGCGGGCGCCTCTGCAATCTCCACGGCCCGCCACCTGCGCCGGCTGGGCGCGGATCCGCACAACGTCCTCCTGTGCGACTCGCGCGGCGTGATCTACGAGGGCCGCGAGGAGGGGATGAACGAGTACAAGGCCCCCTTCGCGGTCGAAACCGAACTGCGCACGCTGGAGGAGGCGCTCGTCGGAGCCGACATCTTCATCGGGCTCTCGGTGAAGGGGATCATGACGCCAGCCATGGTGTCGTCGATGGCGCCGGATCCCGTCATCTTTGCCCTGGCCAACCCGGATCCGGAGATCCTGCCGGAGGACGTAGCCGCGATTCGGGACGACGCCATCATGGCTACCGGACGGTCCGACTACCCCAACCAGGTAAACAACGTCCTGGGCTTTCCGTTCATCTTCCGGGGCGCGATCGATGTGCGCGCGCGCGGCATCAACGCGGAGATGATGCTCGCCGCGACGCGCGCCCTCGCCGAGCTGGCCCGGCTGGAGGTGCCCGAGGCGGTGCGTGGGGCGTACGGCCACGAAGACATCCACTTCGGGCGCGACTACCTCATCCCCAAACCCTTCGACCACCGCGTGCTCTTCCACGTCGCGCCCGCGGTGGCCGAGGCGGCCATGCGCACCGGCATGGCGCGCCAGGAGCTCGACCTGGACGAGTATCTGGACCGCCTGCAGGCGCTGCTGGGTCCGGGGCGCGCGGTCATGACCGGGATCCGCGCGCAGGCCCGGCGCGAGCCGGCGCGCATCGTCTTCCCCGAGGGCCACAACCAGGACGTGATCCGTGCCGCTGCCGAGCTCGCCGAGGCCGGGACCTGTCGCCCCATCCTGCTGGGGCGGCCGCCGCGCGTGGCCGAGAAGGCGGGCTGGATGGGGCTGGACATGGACGGCGTCGAGGTCGTCTACGCCGCCGAGCGTCCCGACGACCGCCACGACTACGCCGAGAAGCTGTTCCAGCGCCGCGCCCGCAAGGGCCTCACGCTGGCCGAGGCCCAGTGGAACCTCTACAAGCCCATCTACTTCGCGCTCAGCATGGTGGAGGAGGGGCAGGCGGACGCCATCGTGGCCGGCATCGAGGCCAACTACGCCGAGATCCTGCGCCCGGCGCTGCAGGTGATCGGGGCCAAGGGGGACATGCGGGTGGCGGGCCTCTACATGCTGGCCTTCCGCAACCGCCACCTGGTGTTCCTGGCCGACACGACGGTGAACATCGCTCCGTCCGCCGAGACCCTGCGCGACATCGCCCTCCAGACCGCCTCCTTCGTGCGCGACCTGGGCATCCCGCCGCGGGTGGCGATGGTGAGCTTCTCCAACTTCGGCTCGGCGCCGCACGACGAGTCCCGGCGCGTGGCGCAGGCGGTGCAGCTGGTGCGCGAGGCCGATCCCGAACTGGAGATCGACGGCGAGATGCAGGCCGACACCGCGGTGGATCCCGTGGCACTGCGCGAGGTCTACCCGTTCACCCACCTGACCGGGCCCGCCAACATCCTGGTCTTCCCGCGCCTTTCGGCCGCCAACGCCGCATACAAGCTTCTGGAGCACCTGGGGGGCGCCGACGCGATCGGTCCCATCCTGCTGGGCATGGCCAAGCCGGTGCACATCGTCGAGCGGGGATGCGCAGTGCAGGACATCGTGAACCTGTCGGCCGTCGCGACCGTGGACTGGCAGGCTCGCGCGCGCCCCGAGAATCGGTAGCAGCCCTCTTCCCAAGGAGCAAGAAATGACATTCGATTCACGCGCACGGCGGCGCTCCGGCGGCGCGGCGCTCTTCCTGCTTGCGCTGGCCCCCGCGTTAGCGGCCGACGCGGCCGCGCAGAAGCCGGTCCATGTCCCGGAAGACATTCCGGCCCGCGTCCAGCCCCTGCCTTCCCTGCGCGAGCAGGCGGCGGAGCAGCAGGAGTGGCTGGAGCTGCGCATCGGGCGGATTCTGCCGGCGCTGATGGCGGAATACGACGTGCGCATGTGGATCCTGTCCATGCGCGAGTACGCCGAGGATCCCGTCTTCTGGTCGATCACCTCGCCCACCACCTTTGCCGCCCGCCGGCGCTCCATCTACGTCTTCAACCGCCAGGACGACGGTGCGGTCGAGAGGCTGGCGCTCGGCGGGACGGACCAGGGCGGGGTTTTCCAGGCCTATCGCTCGACGCGGCCGGCGCCCACCCAGCCTACCGCGGAGCTGGTCGGCAACGAGCAGTGGAGGCTGCTGCGCGAACTGGTGGAGGACCGAGACCCGGAGAACATCGTGCTCAACATCGACCCCGACTGGGCCTTCTCGGACGGCCTGCACGCCGGGGAGCGCGAGGCTCTGGAGGAAGCGCTGGGCCCGGAGCTGATGGGCCGCGTCAAGCGCGAACCGCGCCTGGCCATGAACTACATCGCGCTGCGTCTGCCGGAGATGATGCCCCGATACCGCAAGATCGAGGAGACGGTGCACGCGGTCATCTCGGAGGCGTTCTCGAACGCGGTCATCACGCCCGGCGAGACCACAATCGAGGACGTGGAGTGGTGGATGCGCCAGCGGGTGCGCGACCTGGGCTACACGACCTGGTTCATGGCCAACGTGGACGTGCAGCGGGCGGGCGAGGTGCCCTCGGACGGCCCCGCCGTGATCGAGCGGGGCGACCTGCTCTGGACCGACTTCGGGGTGGTGGCGCAGAATCTCCACACCGACACGCAGCATCTGGGCTACGTCCTGCGCGAGGGCGAGACCGAGGTGCCGCCGGGGCTCCTGCAGTGCATCGCCAACTCGAACCGCCTGCAGGACATCCTGCTCGAGCACATGGAACCCGGGCTGACCGGCAACGTGATCCTGGCCAACACGCTGGCACAGATGCGGGAGGAGGGCATCAACGGGACCGTGTATACGCACCCCATCGGCGACCACGGCCACGGCGCCGGGCCGCTGATCGGGCGCTGGGACGGGCAGGAAGGCGTGCCCGTGCGCGGCGACGCGGTGCTGCTGCCCTCGACCTGGCACTCGATCGAGCTGCAGGCCACGACCCCGATCCCCGAGTGGGACGGCAAGCCGGCCAGTTGCCGCCAGGAGGAGGAGGCGTACCTGGACACCGAGGGCGAGCGGCACTGGGTGTTCCGGAGGCAGAGCAAGTTCCACATCGTGTGGTAGATGGGCCACGCCAGATGGCAGGAAAAGGAAGGAATGACATGGAGACGACGCGAATCACGATGCGAGGATGGGCCCTGGGGATGCTGCTGGGCTCGGCCGCGGCACTGGCCAGTCCGACGCAGACAGCCGCGGCCCAGGGGCTGGCGGTACCCGATCCCGTGCTCGAGGGCATCTGGGCCGAGGCGATGGACAACTCGCAGATCGAGTCCATGGGGCAGGTGCTGCTGGACGCCATCGGCCCCAGGCTGACCGGGTCGCCGCACATGGAACGGGCCCAGGAATGGGCGGTCTCGATGCTCTCCGGCTGGGGAGTGGAGGCCCGCACCGAGGAGTACGGCACCTGGGAGGGATGGGACCGCGGGGCCAGCCACGTGGACCTGGTGTCGCCGCGGGTACGCTCGCTGGAGGGGCGCATCCTGGCGTGGAGCCCCGGGACCGGGGGCGAGCCGATGGAGGGCGGGGTCGCCGTGCTCCCGGAGATCCGCTCGCCGGCGGACTGGCAGACCTTCCTTGGCACGGTGAGCGGCAAGTGGGTGATGTTCTCCTTCCCGCAGCCGACCTGCCGCGCGGACGAGCAGTGGCTCGAGTTCGCACAGGACGGATCGTACGAAGCCATGGCCGAGGCGCGCACGGCGGGCAACCGGGCCTGGAACCAGAGCCTGGCCGCCGCCGGCTCGCGCGATCCGCGCCGCCGCGACCTGCACGCGCAGATCGAGGAGGCGGGCGCACTCGGAATCGTCACCTCGCTCTGGCCGGGTTCCTACGGCACCACCCGCGTCTTCAACGCCTACAACCGTGAGACTCCGACCTTCGAGCTGGGGTGCGAGGACTACGGACTCGTTCATCGCCTGGCCGCCAACGGACAGGAGCCGGTGCTGCGGCTGACCGCGGAGGCCGAGAACCTGGGCGAGGTTCCGGTTTCCAACGTCATCGGCACAATTCCGGGAACCGAGCTTCCGGACGAGTACGTCATGCTTTCGGCGCATTTCGACTCGTGGGAGGGCGGATCGGGCGCGACCGACAACGCCACCGGCTCGCTGCTCATGCTCGAGACCATGCGCATCCTGTCCGCCGTGTATCCGAACCCGAAGCGAACCATCCTCATCGGGCTCTGGAACGGGGAGGAACAGGGGCTCAATGGTTCGCGCGCCTTCAGCGAGGACCATCCCGAGGTGGTGGAGGGGCTGCAGGTGCTCTTCAACCAGGACAACGGGACCGGACGGGTGGTGAACATCTCCGCCCAGGGTTTCACGGGGTGGGCGCGTCGCTCGCGCAGTGGCTGACGCGCGTGCCGGTCGAGGTCTCGGGCCACGTGAGCCTGAGGCTGCCGGGCAACCCGGGCGGAGGCGGCTCGGACTACGCCTCGTTCGTCTGCCACGGCGCGCCCGGCATCAACCTGAGCGCGCTGTCATGGGACTACGGCTCGCACACCTGGCACACCCATCGCGACACCTTCGACAAGCTCGTCTTCGATGACCTGAAGAACAACGCCGTGCTCGCGGCTTCGCTCGTCTACCTGGCTTCCGAGGATGATCAGCGGGTGAGCCGCGAGCGGCGCGAGCTGATCATGGGGCTCGGCGGAACCGGCGGGCGCTGGCCGGAATGCACGCCCGCGGCGCGGAGTTCGAGGGACAGCCAGAGGATGTAGGGGGCCGTGCAAGACGAGTTGCCGATCAAACCGGAATGCGTCTTGCGATTTGCCGATCGTTCGCGGACACGTAAGACGGTACCGAACCGTCAGCCGGCGGCTGGCGGCCCATCACCTCCCCCCACCCAGCGGTCGACCACAACCGACGTGGTGATCTGCCCCCACAGGTTGGTCACCGTGCGGAACATGTCCGGGATGCGGTCGATGCCGAGCAGGATGCCCAGCCCGCCGAGCGGCACCCCCGCCACGTCCAGGGCGGGCGCCATGGTGAAGATGCTCGCCGACGGCACCGGCGCGATGGTGAGCGCGACCAGGAAGACGGCGAGCACCGCGCCCCCGGCCGCGGCGAGCGGGAACGGCACCTCGAACAGGTGGGCCAGGAAGACCACGGCGGCCCCCTGGAAGAGCGCGCTGCCGGGCCGGTAGAGCGACGCGCCCAGCGGCAGCACCAGGTCGGCGACGTTTTCCGACACCCCGAGTTTCCCGCTCGCCTCCTGGAGCGACGCAGGGAGGGCGGCGACCGTGCTGGTGCTCGCGAAGGCGATGGAGGTGGCGCCGAACACGCCCTTCACGTAGCGGCCGGGACCGATGCCGCCCACCCAGCGCAGCAGCACCAGGAACACCCCGCCGGTGAACATGAGGAGCCCGGCGAGCACGGCCGCGACGAACACCGCCAGGCTCTGCACCAGGTCCCACCCGAGCTGCGCGGTCACCGGGGCGGCCAGCCCGAAGACCCCCACCGGGGCGCACCAGAGCACCCACCAGACCAGCTTGACCAGAGTGGCCGAGACCGCGTCGGCGAAGGTCATCAACTGCTCCTTGTGCTTCCCGCCGAGCGCGGCCGCGGCAGCCCCGAAGAGCGCCGTGAACACGATCAGCGGGAGCAGGCTTCCCGCCGAGGCGGCCGCGAAGGGGTTGGGCGGCACCAAGGTCACCAGGAAGTCGACCACGCCGGGGATCTCGGGCGCGGCCTGTTCGCCGGCCGCCGGCATCGCCACCTCCGGCGCGAAGCGCAGGAAGAAGGCCATGGTCGCCATGCCCAGCACGATCGCGGGCGGGGTGGTGATCCAGTAGAAGCCGAGGGTGGTGCCGCCCAGCCGGCCGAGCTTGCGCAGGTCGCCAAGGCGGGCCACCCCGGTGAAGATCACCGCCATCACCAGCGGGATCACCACCATGCGGATGGCGTTCATGAAAACGGTGCCGATGGGCGCGGAGGCCAGCGCCGCCGCCATGAGGGCCTCCGACCCGGTGGCCGCGGCGAGCAACCCGACCGCGAAACCCAGCACGAGCCCGGCGGCGATGAGGATGTGCAGCATGGAATGGATGCTACGCTTCGGCCTTTCCGCCCGGCAACCCCGCGCCCGGATGACTTACCGCGCTAGCGGATCACCGCAGGCTCCAGTCGAACCTTCGCAGCGTACTCCATGAACTGGTGCGAATAGGCTCGAATGTGGGTTCCCCCGGCGTAGACCTCCACCATGTACAACTGGCTGGTCGGAATGTCCTCCAGCTCCGACCAGCCCCCGAGCAGGCGGATCTCGTCGAGATACACCTCGGGCTCGAGCGGGCCTCGCGCGTAGCCCCGGTAGTAGACGCACGTGCTCCCGGCGCATGGCGTCGTATAGACGCCTGCGTGCAGGTCGACGAAATCGGCGGCTGACCATTGACTGCTGCGGAGAAGATCCTCCTGGCCAAAGGTGCTGACGCCGGACTCCACAGCCCGCCGCCGGCGTTCGAACCGGTCGGTTACGATCGCCAGACCTTCGAGCAGAATCGGGTCGGGCTGCATCCGAAGGGCGATCCGGTCCGACGGTGCGGCGGCCTCGACCTGGGACTCCAGCGTGGCGTATCCGAGCCGCTCCACGGTAACCAGGTGGATTCCGGCCTCGATCCCGCACAGCGCAAACCAGCCGTTGTCCGTAGTCAGCGATCCCCAATCCGACCCCGCCGCCGAAATATAGGCACCACTCAACGGCATCTCGGTGCCGGCATCGACGACAACCCCGAGGATCCGCGCCTGGTCGTCCAGGCATTCGGGCATCTCCTGCTGTGCGACAGCCGGAGAAACGACGCCAAGAGCCACGACCCCGATCCCGATCGCCTGGAGCACCGCTGAACACCGGGGCGAGTCAGACATTGAGCAATCTCTCGCGAGTGGGGGAGGTTGATGTGTACCAAGGTAGTACGATACATCGACTCGCGCCCGATGGATCCTCTCCCGCAACACCGCCACCAACGGCCGCCACCGATTGGCCGCCCGAACCCGGAGACCTCCCGTGAACGACCCCTGGTTTCTCGCGATCGCCATCCTGGGCTGCCTTCTCGCCCTCGCCGCCCTCGCGCTCGCCATCGTGCTGCGGCGCTACACCCGGCTGCGCCTGGAGCTGCCGGTCCGGCTGCGGGAGGCGCGCGAGGACGCCGTGGCGCGCAGCACGGCGGTCGTGCGCGGGCAGGCATTCGAGCACCTCGTGCCTTTCATGGACGACTTCGGCTACCATCCCCGGGACGCCCGCTTTCTCGGCAGTCCCATCGACCTTGTCGTCTTCGACGGCCTCGGCGAGACGGATGTGCGCGAGATCGTGTTCGTGGAGGTCAAGACAGGCCGGTCTCGCCTGAGCAAGCGTGAGAGGGCGGTGCGCAAAGCCGTGCTCGAAGGGCGGGTGACCTGGCGGGAGCTGCGGGCCTGAGTGTGCCCCAGGGACTCTCGGGGCTAGAATAGGCGCATGACTTACGAAATCGTTTTCGTGCTTGTGGTTGCGGCGGCGGCCCTGGTGTTCTTCGCCATGGATCGCATCCGGCTCGACCAGCTCTCCATGTCGGTTCCGGTGGTGCTGCTGCTGGGCGGAATCATCGGCCCGCTGGAAGCGCTCTCCGGTCTCTCCAGCGAGGCCACCGTCACAGTGGCGGCGATGCTGGTGCTCGGGCTGGGGCTGCGCAAGACGGGGCTGGTGGCGGCGATCGGCATCTGGGCGCGCACGGCGCCGCTGGGCGGCAAGACCCTGCGCATGTTCATCCTCTGCCTGCTGGTGGCCTTCCTTTCGCCGTTCCTGAACAACACCGCCGTGGTGATCGTGTTCATCCCGGTGTTCGCGGCGCTCGCCGAGCAGGCCGACGAACCCGTCTCGCTGTATCTGATGCCGCTTTCGTTCGTGGCCATCATGGGGGGGACGGTAACCCTGATCGGCACCGCCACCAACCTGGTCGTACACGGGGAGGCGGTCGCGCGCGGGTACGACGAGCTGACCATGTTCTCCATCGCGCCGGTGGGACTGATCTGCCTGGCGGTGGGGATGCTCTACCTGTTCACCATCGGGCGTCACCAGATGCCCCGCCGGGAGCGCCCGCCGGACCTGTCGAGCCGTTACGGCGTGCGCCGGTTCACGACCGAGTTGCGCGTGGGGCGGGACTCGCCCGCGGCCGGACGCTCGCTGGCCGAGCTGCGCTGGGGCGAGCGCTTCGACGTCGTGGTCGTGGGAATCGAGCGCGATGGACGGGTCATCTCGCTCCCTGCGGGCGAGCGTGTGATCGAGGCCGGGGACAGGCTCTACGCCCAGGGCGCGGCCGACAACCTGCTCCGTCTCGCCCAGGGGCAGCGGCTGGACACGCCCGAGGGGAAGCCGCCGCAGGAGGCGAGCGAGACCGTCGTCGGAGGGCGCATGGTGGAGGTCATCATGGGGCCCGGTTCGGCGCTCGTGGGGCGAACACTGAAGGACCTCTCCTTCGCTCAGCGCTACGACGTGACCGTGCTCGGAGTCCAGAGCCACGGCGCCGCCGTCACCGACCGGATCGCGCAGATGGAGTTCTCCGTGGGCGATATCCTCCTGGTGCGCGGGGAGGCGAGCGCGCTCGACCGCCTGGCCGACGAACCCGGCTTCATCCTGATGGCCGAGGTGGACCACCCGGTGGGCAGCCGGCCGCGCGCCGCCTTCGCGGCCGCCATCATGGCCGCGGTGGTGCTGGCCGCGAGCGTAGGCCTCTTCCCCATCTCCACGTCGGCCATGGCGGGGGTGGCGCTCATGGTGTTCACGGGGTGCGTGCGCGTCGACGAGATCTACGCGGAGCTTGACTGGCTGGTGGTGTTCGTAATGGCCGGGCTCATCCCGCTGGGGCTGGCGATGGAGTCGACGGGGGCGGCCGCCTGGATCGCCTCGGGGGTGGTGGGCACGACCTCCGGGCTGGGTGAGACCGGGATGATCGCCGCGTTCTACCTGCTGACGGCCGTCATGACCGCGGTGGTGGCCAACACCGCCACAGCCGTGATGCTCACCCCGGTGGCCATCCTTGTGGCCCAGAACGCCGGGCTCAATCCCTACGCCCTTCTGGTAACGGTGATGTTCGGAGCCTCCGCCTCCTTCGTCACCCCGTTCGGCTACAAGACGAACGTGATGATCTACTCGCCGGGCGGATACCGCTTCATGGACTTCGTGAAGGTGGGCGGGCCCCTCAACCTGCTTCTTGCGATCGTGGCCTCGATCTGCATCCCCTTCTTCTGGCCGAGCTGAACGTCCCACTCCGCATTCGCGGCTGCGTCGGCCGGTTGTAGCCAAGTACGCCGCCGCCCCGTTCTCAGCGGCCAGTTGCATTGTGATGAGCGCCCCTCTGCAGGCTGTTGCAAACTCGAAAAGGCAACACAGTGTTGCATTTTGGATTTTGCAACACTCCACGGACGGGTTTGACAGGCCATAGGTCACTGCATGCGGCCTGACCAGCCTGACGGGCGGCGCCACTGCGGGCGTGGCATCACGATGACGGGGCAATCGGGCAACCTCCTCGCCACAGAGAGAATCACATCCTACCGAGGGCGTGAGGCATCCGGCCGGGTCGCGCCTTGGTGCGAGCATCGTTCCCGAGGACGAGCGACATGCGGTGACGACAGGGACATCGGATCGCGCGAGAGTCGACGCCCGACGCAGGAACAGCCGACGGGTCATCGTAGCTTCCATGGCCGCGTCGATCGCGATCCATGCGTTCGTTTTCTCTGTCGTCATGGTGCCATCGGCCGAGACCAGCCGGCGTGCGGGGACAGTTCCCGACTCCCCCGGCCGCCCCACGTCATCCGACGCCCCCTCGGGCATCCGGGTCATCAGAATCGTCGCCGAGCCGGTTGCCCAGCGCCGGTTGCACGAATCGGACGCGCGGCTCGAGTCTCCCGAACCTGCGACCGAGCAACCCGTGGCGGAGCCTTCCGCGCCCGAAATGGAGTATGCGGCCGAGACAATCGAAGGCGAGCCGTCGCGACCTGACCGGATCGAACCCGCCGCCCGGCTCAGGCCCCGTTTCACCAATCCCGCGCTCTGGCGGGAGATCCGGGGCGCTCGAGCCGATACGGAATGGACGAGCGGCATGCTCTTGCGCGACCGCGTCGAGGGACGCGAATCACGATACACACCGCCCGACGCCTGGGCGTTCGACACATGGACGACTCAAGACGCGGGCGGACGGCTCTGGGGCGTCGCCCCAGGCAGCATCTACCTCGCCGGGTTCGGCATACGCACCTGTGGCGGACGCTTCGACGCCTCGAACTGCGGGTTCGGCCTGCCTGGCTGGAAGCGACGGCAATACCAGCGCTCCCTCCAGACCGCAATTGAAATCGAGAACCAGCAACGCTGGCGGGGCATCATGGAACGCAACCGCGCCATCCGTGAACGGCGCGGCGCGGAACGCCATCCAAGAACGGACTCCATCCCCGGTCATTCGCGATGACGATTGACATGCGACAGCGGCACGAGTGGCGCGTCCTCAACGACAGAAACGGCACGATATCAGCGTCAGAAATGGCAACAACGGGGCGTCAGAAACGGCGCAGGCGGAGCCCCGCGTTTCGGCTGAAACGCGATTGGGCTCTCGGATCCCGAAGCCGTTCCGTCAGGAACCCTCCCTCGGGGCGCGGCTGAACGGTTCGCGGGCGAACACCCGGCGCACCATCGGCTCGAAGAACTCGAGCGGCAGGGTGTCGTAGTCGGGATCGAACGCGCACTGGTCCCAGCGGTGGCAGAAGTCCACGGCGTCCTGATACCAGGGATGGTCGCGGTACTTGTCGCGCGCGTTGCGGTCGCCGCCCACGTGGTGGCCGTAATAGTAGTACTGGAACAGGCCGTGGTGCCGGACGATCCAGTACGTCCGCTCGGTCACGTAGGGACGCAGCAGCAGCGCGGCCAGCTCGCCGTGGCTGTGCGGGGCCATCAGGTCGTCGATGTCGTGCAGGAGCGCCGCCACCACCAGCTCCTCCTCCGCTCCGTCGCGATGGGCGCGGGTCGCGGTCTGCAGAGAATGCTCCAGCCGATCGACCTGGTAGCCGGCGAGCGAACCGGATAGCTCGCGGAGGTGCGCCAGCACCCGGTCGGCGGTGCCGGCGGCGAACTCCTCCTCGAGGTGCGCGAGCAACTCGTAGTCCTCGCGGGTCCCGTCCGCCATGCTGGTGAAGCTCACCATGCGGCCGCCGCGCCTTGCCGGATCGTCCATGCCTGTCACGCTCGCAAGTGAGGGTGCGTCGCCCCGCAGCGTGCGCCTGCGCCGAGAGATGTGTCAAGGACGGGCGCGCGGCGTCGGCGGTTGACACGCGCCATGCAGGGGGAGTCAGATAGTCCCTGGCGTCAGGC
Organism: Gammaproteobacteria bacterium; assembly: GCA_028819075.1. Classification (NCBI taxonomy): domain Bacteria; kingdom Pseudomonadati; phylum Pseudomonadota; class Gammaproteobacteria; species Gammaproteobacteria bacterium. Next base: position 219,937 of record JAPPMM010000049.1, on the reverse strand, counting down.
AGTCACAACGGACCCGGAGGATCGACCATGCAGCACTCGATCAGCAGCGTCAGCCCGAATGCCGGCGCCTTGGCCGCGGTCTGGAGCAGCGGCGAACGGACCGAGCTTCCGTACCTCTGGCTGCGCGACAACTGCGGATGCAGCGAGTGCCGCGTCGTGCAGACCACGGAGAAGCGGTTCCACATCTTCGAGGTCGCCAGCGACCTGAGACCGCTTCAGGTCGGCATCGAACGCGCCGAATCCGGGGACGAGGCGATCTCCATCGCCTGGCCGGACGGGCACCAGACCCGCTACCGGGCGAGCGAGATCCACGGCCTGCTGAGCCAGCCTCGCTCCGAGCTGCGCTACTGGGATGGCCGGTTCCAGCCGCGACAGTTCGACTATGCACGGTTCCTGGCGAGCGACCAGGCGGCGGCGGAGCTGATCGAGGAGTTTCTCCGGACCGGGGTCTGCGTGCTCGTCGACGCTCCCGCCGAACCGGATTCGTCCGAGCAGCTCGCGACCCGCCTGGGCCCGGTCCGCGAGGTGCTGTTCGAGCGCATCCACAACGTCAAGGTCGATCCGAAGGGGTACAACATCGCGCACACGGGCCTGGCCGTCGCGCCACACAACGACTTCACCAGCTACACCTGGCCGCCGAGCGTACAGGCCCTGCACATGCTGGTGAACGAGTGTGACGGCGGCGAGTCCATAGTCGTGGACGGCTTCGGGCTGCTCCACGAGCTGCGCAGTGATTCCCCCGACAAGTTCGATGCGCTGTGCGCGGTACCGGTCCCGTTCCGCATCTTCAGCGAGCGATACGAAGTCTACGCCGCCAACCCCATGGTCGAGCTGGACAGCGCCGGCGAGGTCAGGATGATGCGCTTCAACACCGCGCAAATGCAGGCGGTCCCCCTATCGGAGCCGCGGCTGAGCGACTTCTACGACGCCTATCACGAGCTGTCCAGGCGCGTCAACGACGTCAGCGCGCAGGTGACCTTCCGGTTGGAGGGGGGACAGGTGCTGCTGTGCGCCGGGCACCGCGTGCTGCACGGTCGCACCGCGCTCCGTTCGAATGGGCAACGGCACCTCCAGGACGCCTACTTCGAGCACGACAACGCGCGCACCCACCTCAGGTGGCTGCGCCTCAGCGGGCGGATCTGAAGGCGGCAGGCCCTTGGCATCGGATGAAACGCCATCTCCTGCTGGCACGCGGGCTCGGACCGCGCTCCGCGACTTGGCCCTCGGCGCCTCGGTGGAGATACTCCCGGGCCAACTGCCGTCTCCGGAAGTCCTCGCCAGCCACCTTCCGCGCGGGACCTCCGTCTACATACCGTACCCCCCGAAGGGCCGGTGGCCGGACACGGTCGCCGCCTGCGAACAGGCGCTGGCGGCGGGAATGAAGCCGGTGCCGCACCTGCCGGCGCGATCGGTGCGCAGCGCGGGCGAGCTCGACGACTGGCTGGCCGGCGTGGTGGAGAGAGGGGTGGACGCCGTGATGCTGATGGCCGGAGACCGCGCGACGCCCACCGGCCCCTACCCCGATACGCCGGCCCTGCTCGACTCCGGGCTCCTGGCCGAGCACGGTCTGCGGCGGCTCGGCGTCACCTCGTATCCGGAGGGGCATCCCCTGATCGCCCGGGCCGATCTGGATGAAGCACTCCGGCGCAAGAGGGAATACGCGCGGGCAACGGGTGCTGAGCTGTGGATCGTGACGCAGTTCGTGTTCTCGCCCTCCCCGGTGCTCGCCTGGCTGGCGCGGATGCGGGACGCGGGTTGCACGCTGCCGGTTCGCATCGGGCTGCCCGGACCGGTCGCACTGGGCGCGCTGATCGGTTACGCGGTCCGCTCCGGCGTCGTGGCGTCGGCACGGGCGCTGAAGCGCAAGCCCGGCATCGCGCGGCTGGCGGGCAGATGGTCACCCACTCCAATCGCGCTGGCGCTGGCTCGGCACCTGGCCGATCGCGAGGACACGGCTTCCCTGGACATTCATTTGTTTACCTTCGGGGGATTCGCGGACGCCGCCGAATGGCTGTCGAACCTGCGGAAGCTCGACGAACTGGCGGTTTGTCCGCCAGAAACGAGTTGATCTGGCACACAAAAAGAGGGCCCTGACAGGAGGTATTCCATGCGGCGTCGGACAAACACCTTTCTGATCGGTGCGGGCATCGCCGCCGCGCTCGCAGGCTGCGCCCCCATGGGCGACGCGCCCGCCAGAGACGAGGCGACGGCTGCCCGCGTCGACGCCATCTTCGCCGACTACGCCAGCGAGGCGGGTCCCGGCTGCTCCATGGGCGTTATCCAGGACGGCCGCCTGATCCACGCCACGGGCTACGGGACCGCCAATCTCGACCACGGCATCCCCAACGGGCCCGCGACCATCTTCCGCACAGGCTCGGTTTCGAAGCAGTTCACGGCCGGCGCGATCGCCCTGCTGGCCGTCCGGGGCGACCTGGAGCTGGACGCGCCCGTGCAGCGCTACATCCCGGAGTTCCCCGACTATCCCGACCCTCCCACCGTCCGGCATCTGGTTCACCACACCTCGGGCGTGCGCGACTACATCGTGCTCATGTCCCTGGCAGGCAACCGGAGCGAGGACTTCTACACCAACCAGGAGGTTCTCGACGCCATCAACCGGCAGCGCGAACTCAATTTCGAGCCCGGCGCCGAGTACCTGTACAGCAACGCCGGCTACTTCCTGCTCGGCGAGATCGTGGCCAGGGTCTCGGGACGGAGCCTGCGCGAGTTCGCGGAGAGCGAGTTCTTCGACCCCCTGGGCATGACCCATACCCACTTCCACGACGACCACAACGAGATCGTGCCCAACCGCGCCATCGGCTACGCCCCCACCGGCGACGGCTTCCGCATCAACGTGACCACGCTCGACATGGTGGGCGACGGCGGCGTCTTCACCTCGGTGGAGGAGTGGGTCGCATGGGACCGCAACCTCACCGAGGGCACCGTGGGCGGGCCCGAATGGGTGGCGCTCATGCACGAGCGGGGTGTGCTCAACTCCGGTGACACCATCCCCTACGCCTTCGGCATCTCGCACGGCGAACACCGGGGGCTGGCGACGGTCGGCCACACCGGCTCGTGGGTCGGCTACCGGGCGGCGATGTCGCACTATCCGGAGGCGGGCTACTCGTTCGTGGCGTTCTGCAACCGGTCGGCCATCGCCCCCGCGACGCTCATCGCGAGCACGGCCGAGATCTACCTGGAAGACCGGATGGAGCCGGTGGAGGGCGAGGAAGCCGAGGTGGCCGAGGAGGAGGCACCCGCGGAGGCAACGGGCGACGCAGACTCGCCGGATGAGCCCGACCTCGACATCCCCAACCGCGCGCACTACGCCGGATCCTTCTACAGCCCCGAACTGGACACCACCTATTGGATTGTCGAGGAAGGCGATGACGGCCTCACGCTCCACGTCGGCCGGCTCGATCCGGCCGCGTTGATGGCCGAGTCCGAAGGGGTGCTCACCAGCGAGCGGGGGTGGACTCTCCGGCTCTCGCAACTGGTCGACACCCGCTACCAGGCGATGATGGTCGACGCGGGCCGGGTCCAGAACCTCCGGTTCGCGCTCGTGGAGGGATGACGTGGAAAGAATGTGCGCGCGATTCGCGACGGGGATGCCGATCCTGCTTTCGCTCCTCGCCTTCACTGCACCTCTTCCCGTCTTCGCACAGGCCAGTCAGCTCAGCGGTCGGGTCCGGTCTGAGGACGGCCGTCCCGTCGAAGGCGCGCTGGCGGAGGTCAACCCGGTTTCGGACTCGACGCGGGTCGAATACACCCTCGCGGATGAGCTGGGCTTCTTCGCCTTACGCGATCTGGAGCCGGGCGCCTACGTGCTCAGGGTGACCCGAATCGGCTTCCAGGAATACCGGGAACAGGTGAGCGTCGAGGCGGACGTGACCGAGGTCGAGGTCGTGATGGCGGCCCAGGCGATCTTGGTCGGAGGCATTACCGTGGAGGCCGAGCGCAGCCGCGCCAAGACCCGCTTCGAGGAGTCGGCGGGCATCACCGTCCAGGAGATCGCGGCCGCCGACCTCAAGTCCATCCCGGTGCTGATCGAGGCGGACCCGCTGCGCGCCATCGAGGTGCTGCCGGGGGTGACGACGGTGTCGGACTTCTCCGGATCCTTCAACGTGCGAGGCGGTTCGGCCGACCAGAACCTCATTCTCCTCGACGGAGTCCCGATCTTCAATCCGTTTCACCTGGGCAACATCTTCTCCGTGTTCAACGCGGATATGGTGGACCGCGTCGAGCTTCAGTCAGGGGGCTTTCCGGCCGAATACGGCGGGCGCGTGTCTTCGGTGTTGACGGTTGCCAGCGATGCGGGCGACGGAGATTTCGGCGTCGACGCGGGCGTCAGCCTTCTGGCGACCCGCCTTGCGATGAACGGGGCCCTTCCCGAAAGCGCCTCGCAGACACTCGGTTTCACCACGACGCGCTGGCGTGCCTCGGCCCGCCGATCGTATCTGGACGTTCTCTTCAAGCCGTGGGTCGACTTCCCGTACCACCTGACCGACCTTCAGGGCGTCTTCGAAGGCTGGACGGCGGGAGGAAGCCGACTCCGGTTCGTCGGATACAGCGGACGCGACATTCTGGATCTTTCCGGGGTCGACGATACGCCGCTTCCGATCCGCTGGTGGTGGGGAAACGACCTTTTCGGCGGGTCATGGACGCAATCCATGGACGGGGGCGCGTCCATGGAGGTCCGCGCCTCCTTCTCGCGCTTCGGGTCCGACCTGTCCTTTCCGGAGGTCGACACCGAGTTCCAGACGGGCGTGGAGGAGGCAACCTTCGGAGCCGATCTCGAACAGCGTCCGGCATGGGCGACGCGCTGGAAGTCGGGCATGGCCGTGAAACGGGTCGCCTACGACAACGGGCTGGTCGGAGGCGGCTCCACCTTCCTGGACCAGGAAGGCACGGGCGTCGAGGTGGCCGGCTACAGCCAGGTACACTGGGACCCCAACCCCGACTGGCTGGTGGAGGGCGGCCTGCGCCTGGACTACTGGCGCCCGAGCGCGGGGGAGACGGCGGTCACGCTTTCGCCCCGCTTCGCCTTGAGACGCTTTCTGGGAGAGAGAAACGCGGCGGTGCGTCTGGCCGTGGGCAGGTACAGCCAGTTCATCCACTCCACGCGCGACGAGGAGTTTCCGTTCGGGCTCGACACATGGATCCTGGCGGGCGTGGAGGCCCCGCGCGTCGTGTCGGACCAGGTCCAGGTCGGAGCCGAGAGGTTCTTCGGCGACGCCGACCAGTGGTTCGCCTCGCTGGAAGGCTACTACCGGACCTTCGACGGCGTGGCCGCGGTCAACGCGGCCGAGGACCCGAACGACGCAACCGATGCTCTGGTGGCGGGTGACGGCAACGCGTACGGCGTGGACCTCTACGTGAAGCGGGACCGCGGCACCACCACCGGGTGGCTGTCGGTCTCGTTCCTGAAAACCGTCCGAACCTTCCCGGATACGCGCGTCGGGATCGATCCCCTGCCGTTGATCACCTATCCGCCCGTCTTCGATCGCCGCCTCGAGATCGATCTCTCCCTGCGCCGGCCCCTGGGCTGGTGGGGACTGGAAGCGGGGATCAGGGCAAACTTCGGAACCGGCCTGCCGTACACGAAACCACTCGGCACCTACCGCGTCTATCGAACCCGGTTCGTGACGGGAGTCCTCGAAATCGATGACGACGACGCGGTGGTGCTGGGGCCGCGCAACGGCTCCCGCTATCCGGCCCGGCATCGGCTGGACCTCTCGCTCCGGAAGACGGTGACGAAGAGCTGGGGCACGATGACGCCCTACCTGAGCATCATCAACGTGTACAACCAGAAGAACGTCCTGTTCTACTTCTTCGACTACCAGGCGGTGCCTCCCGCCCGGGAGGGCGTCTCGATGATCCCCTTCCTTCCCACCGTGGGTTTCGAGGTGTCGTTCTGATGATGGCCTCAGAGCGAGGGCGGAGGATTTGGCGGCGGTTCCGCAGGCCGGGCGCCTTTCGGTCTTCGGCCGCGAGTGTCGTCACCGCCGCCGTCGCGTTGCTCGCGGCCTGCGAGCTCACCGAGGTCACGATCGCCGAATCGGATGACGTGGTGATCTCGGAGACGCAGTTGACCGTCAACCTTCACGACGACGGGGGGACATCCCTCGCCGTGTACAGCTATCTGCACCGCACGCTGAGCGCCGCGCGCCCGGACGAGGTGGAAGGCGCCATGGTGCGCGTGTCGGGGGAATCGGGGGCGACCGTGCAGCTCGAGGCAGCGGACAGCGGGGGTGTGTGTCTCTATCGGCCGGAGCCCGACGATGACAACGACGACGATCCCTTCCGGGAAATCGGATCGTGCTACCGGGCCAGCGTCTCTCCATCGCCCTTCTCTCCGGGCGAGGTTCTGGAACTCGAAGTACTTCTCCCCGAAGGCGGGACCTTGACCGGGGCGAGCCGGATACCCTCCGCCTTCGACTTCATCGGCCTCACGCACGAGGACGGGTACTGCCGCCTGGAACCCGACACCAACTACCGCTTCAACTGGACGGAGGCGGCGGGCACCTGGTCGTATCTCTCCGACGCCTGGATCGAGGGATTGCCGCAGGCCCTGGCGGGCCGCGACGTGGAAGCACCCGACTCACTGTACCTGACCGGGTTTGCGATCGGACAGGACGACACCGATGTCCTCTTCCCAGGGGAATACGGGCTGTTCGACCTGGGCGAGGGTGCCGATACCGATCTCCTCCGCATTCTAGACGACGGCCTCCCTGGCGGCGCCTGGGCAAGGGTTGGATTCGCCGCCACCGACCGGAACTGGGTGAACTGGGCACGGGGCGGAAACTTCAATCCCTCGGGGATCATCCGCATCCCCTCCGTGTTCGGAGATGGGACCGGCTTCTTCGGCACGGCAACGCAGCGGGTGCTCGACGTCCGAGCTGGCGCGGGCGGCGAGGGGATGCCGCCGCTGTGCGGACCTGCAGAACCTCCGGAGTCCTGAGAAGCGCGGAGGACGGGGCTCGGGGCTTGGCGTCCCCTACCCCGCCAGCGGATCGGGCCGTAGCTGGAACTGGAGGACCTTGCTGGGCGTGCCCCTCCCCCCTTCCATGTGAAACGGCGCCCGAGTGCTCACGGTCGCCCACAGCCCCCTTCCCTTCCATCCCCCGTCCGGGTCGTCGATGCGGCCGTCCAGCCACTTGGTGTAGAAGCCGAGCGGATAGGGGACGCGCAGCACGACCCACTCTCCGTCCACGAGGGCGAGCAGCCCCTCGGAGGCGTTGCCGGTGTTGATGGGCACGTTCTCGCCGAGCCCGAAGACGTTGAACTGATCGACCCAGGTGTAGTAGCTCGCCTCGGCGCTTCCCGGGGCGGTGACACCCCGGATCTGCGGGAGCGGCTCCCGATGGAAGGTCCAGCCCTCGGGGCAGTGCTGGCCGGTGGCATCCGGGCCGTTGAGCGGGCCCGTGCACTTCGTGCGGTCGAAGCTGGCCATGTGCCCGCTGGCGAGCGCCACCCACATCACCCCGTTGCGGTCGATGTCCCCGCCGCGGGGCGAGAACCCATTGATGGGCGCGCCGGTCTCGTCGAGGGGCAGCTCGTAGAGCTCGGCGAGCGCCGTCGCCGGCGGATTCGGGCCCGGATCCAGCCGGACGATCGCGCCCGGATAGCCGAGTGACGTCGCCCAGACTGACCCGTCCGGCGCGGGCGCCACAGAGTAGAAGCCCGCGACGACCCTCTTGTCCATCGTGGGATCGACGGGCTCGTTGGGCTCGACGTAGTCGTCCCGCCGGCCGTTGCCGTTGGTGTCGAGGATGAGCGCGGTCCAGCCCTGGGAAGCCTCCTCGTCCCCGGTCTCCTCGAACATCCTCGTGTTCAGCCAGCCCACGACCTGCCCGCCCCCGCTGGTCCAGAGCGTATTGTCCTCATCCTCCGCGAACATGAGGTGGTGCGTGCTGAAGCAGGTACGGATGTGGGTGAGCTCCTGCGTCTCCGGATCCCACAGCTGCAGGTGGCGCCGGGCGCTGTTGGTCGGGAAGAGTTGTGCCGATGGGTGGTCCGATCCTTCGCGGCAGAAGTCCGGGTTCTCCGGGGGAGCCACCGTGGAGGTGAGCCAGAGCCGCCCCCGCTCGTCCAGCATCGGGTTGTGAACGTTGTTCTTGCTGGTCCAGATCACTTCGTCTCCCCAGTAGGGCGACGGCTCGGGCATGCCCGGACCCGACGCGGGCTGCGTGCTCGGATCGCGGACCGTGAGAGGGATTTGCGTCGCGGCGTGGCCCACCGGATCCAGGACCGACACGTAGTCCGCGCTGGCCTCCAGCGCCCCGTAGATGGGCCCATAGGCGTTGACCGTGGGATCGCGCCGGTCGGTGGAAACCTCGTCGTGGAGGTAGGCCTTGGGATCGGCCCAGTCCCACAGCGTGACAACCACGTTGCGCTCGATGCCCTCGGGCCGGGGAGGCGCCTCCGCCGGCACCTCGCCCGCCGCGATGCGGTCGGTCCAGTCGGCGAACATCTCGAGCATCCGCTGCCGGCCCATGCGGTCGAAGCCGCCACTCATGCCCCCGCCCGCCTGCCCCGACTTGATGCGCCGGTCCCACGCGTCCACGGAGGAGGAGAACTCACCCAGTTCCGCCGGGATGTTCCGGGTGCCGAGGCCGCCCATCTGATGGCACGCCGTGCAGTTGCCCGACTTCAGGAGCCGCATCAACTGGGCCTGGTGCTCGAGGTTGGGCGAGATGCCGTTCCCTTGGTCACCGGTTCCCGGGAACTCGTGCTCCTCCGGCACCTGGAGCAGCGACAGCCAGTACCCCGCGGGGTAGTACTCCACCGCTGCGCGGGCATCGGGCGCCGGCACCGCCGTCAGGTCCAGATCCGCGCCAGGGGCGACGCGAACCTTCTCCGAATCGACCAGGCCGTAGCCGCGCACCCAGACATCGTAGCTGGCCTCGGGCAGGTCGGGGATCAGGTACCGGCCCTCGTCGTCGGTCACGACGATCCGGGCGAAGCGGGTGGGAAGGTCGAGTGTTTCCGCGATGACCCAGACGCCGGCTTCGGGGCCGTTCGCGCCGGTCACGATGCCGCTGATGTCGTCGGCGTCGGTGGAGGGGGTGTCTGCGGCGGGTTCGCACGCGGTGAGTGCGGCCAGGGTGGCCACGGCCGCCAGAACACCCGCGGTCGAGATCCGCGGTTTGCTCATCCGTGGGGTCGTCCGATTCCTCATGTCACTCCTCCCGCTCAGGCATCCCGAGACCGACAACTCGGGTACTCTGACTGATAGGACGGAGGCTGATGCCGGGCCAGTGCGTTGCCGCGGAGATTCTGCCGGCGGGGTCTCAAGAAGGCTGGAAGCGATCAGCGTGTCGGGCCGCCGCCCGACAAGCGCCCGGGGCGAGGGCTGATGAAACCTGACGTGCTGCCCTACGGGCCGGGATTGTGGTATCGTTCTGATAGAGTTGGCGACGGGGCCGTGGAACCTTCAGGAACGACACAAGCAGCGATGAACGAGATCATCTTCGAAGTTACGGAGGACGAGGTCGACGGTGGCTACTCGGCCAGCGCGATCGGGTACGGGATTCACACGCAGGGCGATTCCATGGAGGAAATCCGTCGAAACGTCCGGGAGGCTGTTGACTGCTACTTCGATGAGACGATGGAACGCCCCGGGATCATCCGTCTGCATTTCGTGCGCGATGAAGTCCTTGTTCCGTGAGGTTGCCCCGAAATGTCAGTGGACGAAGGCTAACGGCCGCCTTGGCGCGGCTGGGGTATGAGGTTGTCCGCCAGCGCGGGTCTCACGTCCGGATCACCACGCAGGTCGGTGGCGAACATCATGAAGTCATTCCAGATCACAATCCGATTCGGGTCAAGACGCTGTCGAGCATACTGAAGAGCGTCGCGCGACATCACGGGATGACAGTAGACGATCTTCTCGCTCGCCTTGACCTATAGGATTAACCCTTTCACAACGGATCGATCATGGCCATGCACAACCCACCACACCCGGGTGGCATCGTCAAGCGGCAGTGTCTCGAACCCCTGGGGCTGACCGTGACACGGGTCGCCAAGGGTCTGGGCGTTACCCGGCAGGCGCTTTCGGAGCTGGTGAACGAGCGAACCGGGATTTCGGTGGAGATGGCCATCAGGCTGTCGAAGGCATTCGGTTCGACGGCGGAGACCTGGCTGGGGATGCAGACGGCCTACGATCTATGGCGGGCCCGCGACCGTACGCAAGAGATCGCGGTCGAGCGCTTCGTTGGAGCGTGAAACCCAAACTCCTCTCGGGCGGCAACCCCCAGATTGCGAAGGCCGATGGCGATGCGCCCGTGCAGGCGTACATCGCCGCCATGCCGGGCTGGAAGCACGATGTCGGCGGCTATCTCGACGCCCTCGTCGAGCGCCACGTGCCCGATGTCCGCAAGGCGGTGCGATGGAACTCACCCTTCTACGGCATCGAGGGCCAGGGCTGGTTTCTCGCCTACCACTGCTTCACGAAGTACGTGAAGGTGACCTTCCTGAACGGCGGCTCGCTGCGTCCCCTTCCCCCGGTGACTTCAAAGTACGAGCACGTGCGCTACTTCCACATCCTCGAGGACGATGAGCCGGACGAGGATCTGCTGGTGAGCTGGATAAAGCAGGCGTCGGCGCTGCCCGGAGAAAAGACCTTCTAGTCCCGTCCGGCCGCCACGTTCGCAAAGAGCCCGTTGGGCGCCCCTGAATTCGCGGTCACGATATCCGGAAGCCCGTCGCCGTTCAGGTCCCCCACACCCAAGCCGTAGGTCGCGCAGTCCGCGCATCCGAAACGGAACTCGACGAACGCCGGGAGCTCGCCGCCCCGGTTGAAGTAGACGGCGTTTTGCGCGCCCACGTTCGCAACAACGATGTCGGGATCCCCGTCGAGATCCAGGTCCGCGAGTTGGACCGCGTAGCTCTCGTCGTCGGCCAGCCCGAAGGGCAGGCTGCGGTCGAACCCTCCCGATCCATCGCCGAAGTACACGGCGTTCGACTCGCCGATGTTGGCCGTCACGATGTCGAGGACCCCGTCGCCGTCCACATCGCCCACAGCCACACCGCGCGTCTCGTCGCTCCCGGTCCCGTATCCGCTCACCCGCTCGAAGCTGCCGCCATCGTTCCAGTGGATGGTGTTCGCCCCACCGTCCCGGTTGGCGAGCACGAGGTCCGGGTCCCCGTCGCCGTCAAGGTCCGCGGCGACGACATCGATGGTAGAGTCGTCCCCGGCCCCGAACGGCGTTCCCTTGCCGAAGGCCCCCGAACCGTCTCCATGGAAGATGAAGTTCTGGCGGGCCCGGTTGACCACCAGGATGTCCACCTGCCCATCGCCGTCCAGATCGGCCAGCGTCAGGCTGCGCGTTGAACTTGGCGCTCCGAACGTGGCACCGGTCTCGAAGCGGCCCGTTCCGTCGTTGAAGAAGATGAGGCTGCGCGTGCGGTCGTTCCCCACTGCGACATCCAGATCTCCGTCGCCATCGAAGTCGGCGAGCGGGACAGCGTAGCTGCCCGCCTCCTCCTCACCCAGCCGCCGCGCCAGCGTGAAGGCGGCGTCGCCGTCGTTCAGGTAGACCCGGTTCTGCTCGGGCCAGTGGCGGCCGTTGGCGACAACCACGTCCAGCGCCCCGTCGCCGTTCACGTCGCCCAGGCTCACCGAGGCAGTCAGTTCGCTTCCTCCTCCAAGCGACCGGAGTGGGCGGAACGTCCGCTCCTGTGCGACGAGCGGGGTCAAGGCGAGCGGGGATGCGAGGCTGGCGGCGGTGAGTAGCGCAAGGCAGCGTTCCCGAACGAGCATCGTCAAATCCCGCATGTCTCCCCTCCTGCTCAGACCTCTTCCGAGCCAGCGATGCTCGAATGGATAGGACGGGGCAGGATGCCTGGCCAGTGCCGGGGGTGCGCTACCCGTCCGCCCTTCCGGGCCGCAACAGCAATGCGATGGCGATGGCGATGGCGGCAACCAGGCCTCCGACGACAAAGGCATCGTCGAGCGCGCCGCCCAGAGCCGTCGTGAAGTACCGGCGCACGCTGTCAGCAGCCTGAGCGCCGCCCGGCAGTTCCTGCAACGTCGAGTCGAGAGCCGCTCCGGCCAGCGCCATCGACTCCATCCAGCCGTCGGGAAGCTGGACGCGCAGCGACTCGGGGAGGGCGTCGAGAAACCGCGAGGACGTGCGCTGCGCAACCACCGCGCCCATGACGGCCACGCCCACCGTGCCTCCCACCGATCTCTGGAACTGCACTGCCGCCGTGGCAGCACCGATGTTGGCATGGGCAACGGTGTTCTGTACCGCAACCGTGAATACCGAGGTCACGCCGCCGATCCCGATGCCCATCACCAGGATGTACGCGAGGGCAATGGCAACCCCTGTTTCGGGGGTCAGGGTCGAAAGCGCCAACATCCCGGTCGCTGCGAGCGCCGTGCTGGACAGAGCCAACGCGCGATGGCTCACGCCTGAACGAGAGAGAAGCTGTCCCGACGTTGCGGCGCCGACGACGATGCCCAGCATGATCGGGGCGAGATAAGCGCCGCTTTGCGCGGCGGATGTCCCCTGCACCGCCTGAAAGAAGAGCGGTATGAAGAGGATGCCTCCAAACATCATGAACCCGATCAGGAACATGGCCGTCACGGACACGAGCACGGTTCGGTTTCGGTAGATGTCCAGGGGCATGATCGGCCACGCCGCCCTGGACTCGATGGCCATGAAGAGACCGGTGACCGCCAGTCCGAAGACAAGGAGCCCGATAACCTGCCAGGAACCCCACGGATACAGGACGCCGCCCGCGGAGAGGGCCACGAGCACAGACATCGTGGCTACGACCAGCGCCGCGATTCCCGCATGGTCGATCGCCGGGCGATCTCCGGGCGGGCGGGCGGGACGGGGATAGGACCGCGCGAGCCGGGCGAACACCGCCAACCCGACCGGTACGTTGACAAGGAACGCCCAGCCCCAATGCACCCGGTCAACGACTACCCCGCCCACCAGCGGTCCGGCGACGGCTGCCAGGCCGAAGACAGCGCCGGCCATGCCATGGTACCTGCCGCGATCCTCAGGAGGAGCCAGGTCTCCGGCGGCGGCGATGGCGTTGACCAGGATCACACCGCCCCCGGCACCCTGCAGGGCGCGGAAGGCGATGAGCTGGTTCATCGACTGGCTCAATCCGACAAGGACCGAAGCGAGGGTGAAGGCCACGACGCCGACCAGAAACATGACCCGGCGCCCGTAGAGGTCGGCGAGCCTGCCCGCGATCGGCATGACCGTCGTCGAGGTCACCATGTAGGACGTGGACGCCCACGCGTACCTGTCGAACCCCCCCAGGTCGGCGATGGCGGCAGGCAGCACGGTGCTCACGACCGTGTTCCCCATGGCGGCCAGAAAGAGCGCCGCCATCGCGCCGTGGAGCGCCCGCCGGTGTTGGTCGGGGCTCACCACCCCAACACCCCCGGCAGCCACAATACCACCCCCGGCACAAACGCGATCACCATCGTAAGCCCCAGCATCAACGCCAAATACGGCCACAGCGGCCGCGCCACCTCCGCCGGCTCGACCCCTCCCACCGAGCAGGCCACCAGCAGGCTGACGCCCACGGGCGGGAGGAACACGGAGATCCCCTGGGTCGCCACGATGACGGCGCCGTAGTGCACGGGATCGATGCCCAGTTGCATCGCCAGGGGCAGCAGGATGGGCGTGAGCAGGACCACCGCGGGCACGCCCTCCAGGATGGCGCCGAGCGGCAGGAAAACGAGGATCGTGAGGAGCATGAAGCCGGCCTGCCCGCCGCCCATTCCCACCACCGATGCCGCCAGCGTCTGGGGCACCTGCATCACGGCGAGGACCCAGCCCAGCAGGCGCGCGGCGCCCACCACGAACAGCACCATCCCCGACACCATGGCGGTCTGGACGATCTTCCTCCACAGCTCCGCAAGGGTGAGGGACCGGTACACCAGCCCGGCCAGCAGCAACGCGTAGGCGACCGCCACCGCAGCGGCCTCCGTGGGCGTGAAGAGCCCGAAGCGGATGCCCCCCAGGATGACCACGATCATGAGGAGCGGCAGCAGCGCATCTCGCGCCGCGCGCCGGAGTTCTGCGAGGGACGCGCGCTCCCCGGCAGGCCATCCCTGCCTGCGCGCCTGCCATCCGATCTGTGTCATCAGGCCGACGGCGATGAGCAGCGCGGGCACGATCGAAGCGACGAACAGCGCGCCGACGGAGACGTTGCCGATGACGCCGTAGACGACCATCACGATGGCCGGCGGAATGAGGATTCCCATGCCGCACGCGGCCGACACGATCGCGGTGGCGCGCGCGCGGCCGTAGCCGTTCGCCGTCAGTTGCGGCACCATGATGCCCCCGATGGCGGCCGCATCCGCGGAAGTGGAGCCGGACACCCCCGAGAAGAACATCTCGGCCATGATCACCACCTGCCCGAGCCCTCCGGGGAGGTGTCCCACGAGCGCCCGCGCCAGCGTCACCAGTCGGCGGCTGATCCCTCCGACGTCCATCAGGAAGCCGGCGAGAATGAAAAGGGGGACGGCGAGCATGGGGAAGGAGTCCATGCCCGCGACGATCTGCTGCGGAATGATGACGAGCGGGAGGTCGGCCACCACGATGGCCAGCACGGCCGCGATCGCGAGCGCGAAGCCGATGGGCACGGCGGCCAGCACCAGCAGCCCGAAGATGCCGAGGAGAAACGCGCCCATCAGCGGGTGTCCTCCCCGGCCCATCCCGCCACCATGTGCACCACCATCAGCACCCCGGACACCGGAGCCGCCGCGTAGACCAGGGCGACAGGCAGGTTCAGGGCCGGCGAGCGCTCTCCCATGGTGAGGTCCATGAGCGCGATGCCGGTGCCGATGAGGAGCAGCGAGAACAGCAGCACGACCGCCCCGGCGAACCTCGCCACGACCTTCTTCTCGCGCGGCGCGAGCGCCTTCGTGACCTGGTCGAACCCGAAGTGCGCCCGGTGCTCCACTGCCAGCGACGCCCCCAGCAGCGACAGCCAGATGAAGCAGAAGCGCGAGACCTCCTCGCTCCACGGATTCGGGTACGCGAAGAGGTAGCGCATCAGGACCTGGAGGAGGACCACGAGGGCTACGGTGATCAGAAGGCCACCCGCCGCCCAGGTCTCGAGCTTCACCAGGACCCCGTTGAGGGCGCGGAGCCGTCGCATCATTCGCGCTCAGCCTCGGCTCGCGTCACCTGATAGCCCCCGTCCGCGTTCTCGCCTTGTACCGCTCGTGATCTGGCAGGTATCGCGTATGCCGCCGGATCACCTCCGCCGAGAGATCGCCGAAGTGCCGCTCCACCAGGGCGGCCGCGACACCCGGGTGCACCTTCGACATGTCGCTCACGACCCACCCGATCCCGGTCTGGATGAACCGCTCGCGTTCGCGCACAAGCGCCGCAACCGTCGTCTCGATGAGCGGATGGTACGACTCGTCGCGCACCACCGCCCTGAAGGGCACGATTGCCGCGCGACGCTGCCAGAGGTTCTCGGCGGTGCGCCATCCGGCGATCCTTTCGGCCGTCCCGGTCGGGCCACGGCGGAGCAGCGGACCCAGCACCCGCACGCTGAACCAATCGCTCGTCGACCAGTCGAAGAAGGCGCCCTCCGCAAAGAGTTCTTCGGCCACCGCGAGAAGCCGGTCCGGATGCAGCCGCCGCACCAGGTACTGCTGCATGTAGAGAATCCCGGCGAACTTGTCCTCGGCCAGGCGTTCCCCGATCAGCGAACGGGCCAGGGCGAGCTGATCGTCGTCCGGCAGGCGCTCGAGCCCGTGCTCGCCTCGCCACTCGGCCACAATCCGCGTGACCACCGGCGTCTTCACCCCGCGGTAGCCGATCGCGTGCTTCAGGTAGTTCTCGAACCACACCTTAGTGGCGGGATCCGCAACCGCGTCCAGTCGCCCCTGCAGGTCTGCGATCAAGCCGGCGGCTCTCGAATCGAAGCTCATCTCATCGCGGGGGGATCAGGCTGTCCACGGCGCCGGGAGAGAACGCCTCACGCTCCGCCTCCTCCACCAGCCTTGCGATCAGCGCCTCGCCGTCCGGCAGCCGATCGGCCAGCTCGTTCCAGATGCGGGGCCGCACGGCCGGGACGAACGGCGCCAGCCCCGGGCGCGAGATCTCCACGCCCGCGGCCCGCATCTGCTCGATCGCGTCCGCCTCCATCCGGCGCGCGGCTTCACTCTGATAGGCAAGCGCATCCGCCGCGGACCGGTCGACGATCTCCCTGATGTCCTCGGGGAGCCCCCGATAGAACGGCTCGTTCACCAGAAGCGTGATCGGGTTGTAGGTGATGGACGTGAAGCTGTAGAAGCGGGCCACCTCGTAGAGCCGGCTGCTCACGAATCCGATGGCGTTCGCCTCGCCGCCGTCGATCACGCCCTGCTGCAGCGCGGAGTAGACCTCGCCGTAGTTCATCGGGGTCGCCTGGACGCCGAGCGCCGAGTACGCCGCCAGGTACGTCGCGTTCTGCAGGACCCGGAGCTTCAGTCCGGCGAGATCCCCGGGCGTCTCCACTGGCCGGCGCCGGTTGTAGACGTGGCGGAACCCGTAGTCGAGGAAGCCCAGCGAACGGACGCCCGTGCGCTCCAGCAGCAGATCACGCCACCAGTCCCCGACGGCGCCGTTCATGACCGCGAGCCCGTGATCCCGGTTCTCGAAAAGGAACGGGAGGTCGAACATCTGCCCCTCGGGCACCCAGCCCGATAGCACGGGCGTGCCCGTGATGGCCAGGTGCACCGCGCCGACCTGGATCTGCTCGAAGGCCACGCGCTCTCCGCCGAGCTGCCCCGACGGATAGATGACGACCCGGAAGCGCCCGCCGGTGCGCTCGAGCATGAGATCCCGGAAACGCTCCGCCAGGAGATGGAATTCCGAGTTGGTCGAGAGCACATGGGAGAAGCGGACCTCCCAAGTGCGGGAGTCGCCCAGGGTTGCACTGTCGGAATCGCCGAATTGCGGGCCGCGGCAGGACACCGCGAGGAACGACACCAACATCGCCGTCAACAGCGCCCGCACAGCTCGAGGAACGCGATCGACCGCCGGGCCGATGCCGTGGGTCGGGGCGCTTCGCAGCACTACGCTGTCGCTGCGTAGGGAGAGTGCTCGCCGAAGGCCCCGGAGCCCGTCCGCGATGCGCGGGATCGGCGTACCGTCATTCCTGCAGCCACATCCGGAGAGTGTTGCCAAACCGGAAATGCAATGCTGTGTTGCATACTGGGAAATGCAACGCTCTGCAGAGGGTCTGGCGACGATACGTCGCGGCGGCCTTCGTGACCCGCCGCGGCACCTCCCTCGGCCCATCGCACCAGCGATCCCCTCCGCGAGCCCCCTCCGCACCCTCAGATCAACTGCCCGGCATCGACGAACAAGCTGGTCCCGGTCACGAGGCGCGCTTCTTCGCCCGACGCGAGAAACACGACAGCCCCCACCACGTCGTCCGGCGTGCCGATCACCCCCAACGGAATGCGCGCGAGGCGGCCCTCCCGGAATTCGTCCCGCGCGATGTCGGCCCGGTTGAGATCGGTCTCGATCAGGCCCGGCGCGATGGCATTCACCCGGATCCCGTGAGGCGCGAGCTCGAGCGCCATCTGCTTCGTCAGCATCCCGACCCCCGCCTTCGACACGCAGTAGTGGGTGAGGTTCGGACCGGCCGCCGCCTGCCCGGCGGAGGACACGTTGACGATGGCGCCCGGCGTCCCGGCCTCGACCATGCGGCGCGCCACTGCCTGCCCGACCAGGAAATACCCCTTCAGGTTGACGTCCAGGATGGCGTCCCACTCCTCCTCATCGATCTCGAGAAGGGGCGTGCGCTTCAGGATGCCGGCGTTGTTGACCAGGATGTCGATGCCGCCCAGGAAGTCGTGCGCCCCGGCGACGAAGCGCTCGACATCCGACGCCGAGTCCGTGGACCCCTGCAGGGCAACCGCGCGCCGCCCCATTCGCTCGATCTCGCGAACGGCGCTCCCGGCATCCGCGTGGCTTCGCCGATAGTTGACGGCTACATCCGCGCCCTCACGAGCCAGGCCCAGGGCGATGGCCCGGCCGATACCCCGGGATCCTCCGGTGACCAGAGCACGCCTGCCTTCAAGACGCATGGAGAGTCCGGATTCGGGCGAGCCTCCGGCCGAGCCGGTCAATCATCAACCCAGATCGAAGCGGTCCAGGTTCATCACCTTGTTCCACGCCGCCACGAAGTCGCGCACGAAGGCCTCCTGTCCGTCGTCGCAGGCGTAGATCTCGGCGAACGCCCGCAGCTCGGAGTTCGAGCCGAAGACGAGGTCGACGCTGGTGCCGGTCCACCTCACCTCGCCCGTCCCGCGGTCGCGTCCTTCGAACTGGTCGTCGGAACCGTCGGATGCCTGCCATTCGACACCCATGTCGAGCAGGTTCACGAAGAAGTCGTTGGTCAGCGTGCCCGGCCGGTCCGTGAGGACGCCCAGCTCCGAACCCCCCGAGTTGGCGTTCAGGACGCGTAGCCCGCCGACCAGCACGGTCATCTCGGGAGCGTTCAGGGTCAGCAGGTCAGCCCGGTCCACCAGCAGCTCCGCCGCCGGCCTTCCGCTTCCGTTCCCGGCGAAGTTGCGGAACCCGTCCGCCCTGGGTTCGAGCACCGCAAACGACTCGGCGTCGGTCTGCTCCTCGGACGCATCCGTGCGCCCAGGCGCGAACGGCACCTGCACGTCATGCCCGGCGTCCCTGGCCGCCTGCTCAACCGCCGCGCACCCGCCCAGCACGATCAGGTCGGCGAGCGACACCCGCTTCCCGCCGGATTGCGAGCCGTTGAAGTCGTCCTGGACTGCCTCCAGCACCGCGAGCACCTCCGCCAGTTCGGCCGGATCGTTCACTTCCCAGCCGTTCTGCGGGGCAAGGCGGATGCGCGCCCCGTTCGCCCCGCCGCGCTTGTCGGTTCCGCGGAAGGTCGACGCCGATGCCCAGGCGGTCGAGACCAGTTGGGATACGGCCAACCCCGACGTCAGGACGCGCGCCTTGAGCTCTACGATGTCCCGCGCGTCGATCAGCTCATGGTCGACCTCGGGCACGGGATCCTGCCAAAGCTGCGGCTCGGCGGGCACCTCGGAGCCGAGATACCGCGCAACCGGCCCCATGTCGCGATGCGTGAGCTTGTACCAGGCCTTGGCGAAGGCGTCCGCCAGCTCCTCCGGATGCTCCATGAAACGCTTGGCGATGGCCGCATACGCGGGGTCCATCGTCAGGGAGAGATCCGTCGTCAGCATCATCGGGGCGTGCGTCTTCGACGGATCGTGGGCATCCGGGACGGTTCCCACGCCGGCGCCGTCCTTCGGGGTCCACTGCGCGGCGCCGGCGGGGCTCGTCACCTGCTCCCACTCATAGCCGTGCAGGTTCTCCAGGAAGTTGTTGTCCCACTTCACCGGGTTGGTCGTCCAGGCGCCCTCGATCCCGCTGGTAACGGAATCGGGGCCCTTGCCGGTGCCGTAGCTGGTTTTCCAGCCGAGGCCCTGTTCCTCGACTTCGGCACCCTCCGGCTCGGGACCCACGTAGCGGCCGGCATCCGCCGCGCCGTGTGCCTTGCCGAAGGTGTGCCCTCCGACGATGAGCGCGACGGTTTCCTCGTCGTTCATCGCCATGCGCCGGAAGGTCTCGCGGATGTCCCGCGCCGCCGCGACGGGATCCGGCTTGCCGTTGGGCCCCTCCGGATTCACATAGATGAGTCCCATCTGCACCGCGCCGAAGGGCTCGTCGAGTTCGCGGTCGCCCTTGTAGCGCTCGTCCCCGAGCCAGGTGTCCTCGGCGCCCCAGTCGATGTCCTCAGGCGCCCACACGTCCTCGCGGCCTCCGCCGAACCCCATCGTCCTGAAGCCCATCGACTCCAGGGCGCAGTTGCCAGCGAAGATCATCAGGTCGGCCCAGGAGAGCTTGCGGCCGTACTTCTGCTTGATGGGCCAAAGCAGCCGGCGCGCCTTGTCGAGGTGAGCGTTGTCGGGCCAGCTGTTGAGGGGCGCGAAGCGCTGGGTGCCGGCGCCGCCGCCCCCACGGCCGTCGCTGATGCGGTAGGTGCCCGCGCTGTGCCAGGCCATGCGGATGAAGAGTGGCCCGTAGTGGCCGTAGTCGGCCGGCCACCAGTCCTGCGACGTGGTCATCAGCTCGAAGAGGTCCTTCCTCAGGGCCTCCAGGTCGAGCGACTTGAACTCCTCGGCGTAGTCGAAAGCCTCGCCCATGGGATCGGTCGAGCGGGCGTGGCGCTGAAGCGGCTTCAGGTTCAACTGGTTCGGCCACCAGTCCTTGTTCATCGTGTGCATCTGCTTTCTTCCTCGAGGTTGAGCGGAGCGTGTCGTCGTGGGGTGGCGGCCCACCTGCAGCGTCGGGGCCGCGTCGCGCAGTGTTGGGCGGCGTCCCGCATCGAGTGTTTTTGGGTCGTTTGGACTCTATAGTATCGGACGCGGCAGGTCCATTCCTCATCGCGGAGCGATCCATGAGGCCCTCGGTTCGAGCTGTAATCATCTGTGTTCCAGCCTTCCTCACCTCCATGACGGTTCCGTTCGAGCTGGTGGGCACGGGGGCGTTGGCCGCGCAGTCGTTTCCCTCCGACGACCCGGTGATCCGGGCGATCTGGGAGGAGGGCGTGGAGCGCTCGCAGGTCTACGAACTGGGCCAGGTGATGATGGACTCGATCGGGCCGCGTCTCACCGGTTCACCGGCCATGGTCGGCGCCAACGACTGGGCGCTGGCGAAGTACGCGGAATGGGGCATCGAAGCGTACAAGGAGCAGTACGGCACCTGGCGCGGGTGGGAGCGCGGCATCACCCACATCGATCTCATCGCGCCGCGCGTGCGCACGCTCGAGGGCATGGCGGCCGCGTGGAGCCCGGCCACGGACGGGCCGGTCGAGGCGGAGGTGGTGATCCTCCCGGACGCGGGCAGCCCCGAAGCCTTCGAAACATCGCTGTCGGAGGTGCGCGGCAAGTTCGTGCTCGTCTCACCCCCGGAGCCGAGCTGCCGCGCGCCCGACAACCTGGAGTGGTTCGCGCGGCCCGAGACGATGGCCCGCATGACGGCGGAGCGCGAGCGCGCGAGCGCGGAGTGGAGCGAACGCGTGGGGAACACGGGGTTTGATGCGCGCTCGCTACCCGAGGCGTTAAGCACAGCCGGACCCGCCGGCGTCATCCGCTCGCAGTGGTCCGAAGGCTGGGGCGTCACCAAGATCTTCGGCACCCGCGCGCAGCGGGCACCGGTTCTGGACCTGAGCTGCGAGGCGTACGGGCTCCTGTACCGGCTGGCCGAGAACGATCAGGGGCCGGTGCTGCGCGTCGACGCCCAGGCCCGCTTCCTGGGAGAGGTGCCGGTCTCGAACGCCTTCGCCGTGATCCCCGGCAGCGCCGAACCCGAGGAGTACGTCATCCTCGGAGGCCACTTCGACTCGTGGGACGGGTCGGACGGCGCGCTCGACAACGGCACCGGCGCGGTCGCCATCATGGAGGCGATGCGCATCCTCAAGAGCGCGGTTCCCAACCCCCGGCGCACCATCATCGGCGCCCTCTGGAACGGCGAGGAGCAGGGCCTGAACGGCTCACGCGCCTTCGTCGAGGACAACCCCGGGATCCTCGAGCGCACCCACACGGTGTTCAACGTCGATCATGGGAACGGGCCGGTCACTTTCATCCCCATGCAGGGATTCGCCGGAGCCGCCGGGCGCTTCGGCGAGTGGCTGGCGCAGATCCCGAGCGAGCTGTCGGACCTGGTCACTCTGGAGATTCCGGGGATGCCCGAATCGGGCGGGACGGATCACGCCTCCTTCCTGTGCGCCGGAGTGCCGGCGTTCAGCTTCCACGTCGGCGCCGGCCGCAGCGAGATGAACATTGCCGACAACCGGTGGGACACCAGCATCTACACCTGGCACACCAACCGGGACACCTTCGACAAGATCGTCGTCGAGGATCTGCGGGACGATGCGGTGATGACCGCGCTGTTCGTCTATCTGGCGTCGCAGGATCCGGAGATGATGCCGCGGGACCGGCGGGCGATGCCGGAGGGCACGCAGTGGCCCGAGTGCCGCCCGCCGGCGCGGAGTTCGGGGGTGAGCCCGCGCTAACCCCGCCCCATGTCCTCCGGCTCCGAGTGCACCGCGAAGGCCGCGCCCTGCGGGTCCAGGCACTGCGCGATGAACCCGCCTCCCGGTACCTCCATGGGTCCGTTCAGCACCGTCCCGCCCAACTCGGTGACCTTCTTCGCCGCGGCGAAGGCGTCCGGCACCCGCACGTAGTTCAACCAGGCTGACACGGGCATCTCGGGAGGCCGGTTGTAGAAGCCGCCCAGAGGGTGCGCGCCGCGGTGGAACATCTGATAGATGCCCGCCTCGCCCATGTCCATCCGGTCAGCCTCCTGCCAGCCGAACAGCTCCGAATAGAAGGCCCAGGCCGCCTCCCAGTCGGTGGTGGCCAGCTCGCGCCAGGAGAACTCGCCGAGTTGGGCCAGTTCGTCGTGCCCGGGCGTCACGTCGGAGGGCTGGTAGGCGATGAAGACCGCGTCCAGCGGATCCTTGAGCACGGCCATGCGCCCGACCTGATCGACATCGACCATCTCCAGAACGGTCCCGCCCAGGCTCTCGGCCTTCGCGGCGCACGCGTCGGCGTCCGGCGTCGACACGTACAGAAGCCAGTGGGGCGGCACGCCCGTGCTCGCGAGATGCTCGGGGAGCGCCATCATCCCGCCGATCGGCACGCCCTGATTCATCCACAGGTGATACGGGGTCCCGCCTTCACCCCACTCGCCCGTGCCCCAGCCGATCACTTCACCATAGAAGGCGGCCGCGGCCGCAGGTTCATTGGTGAGCAGTTCGTGCCAGCAGAATCGGCCGGTGGGTGTGGTCGTTGTGGTCTCGGCGGGTGTCGCAGTTGCGGTGTCGGACATGACGGGATTCCTCGGGATGTGGGGGATGGATGTCGGCAACGGGAAGGCTGTTCTGGCGCGGCTCAATCGTTGACTCGATTATGGGGCTCAACAATCTTGCCTCGATCCTCGATCGGTTCAACGCTCGCGCGATTGGCGACGCACAGGACATCAGCCGCGGTACGATACGACGCGGGCCGCGACTTGGTGTCGCCACCGCAACTCAACACGAAAGGTGACGACTTCATGACACCCATCCGCGTGGGCGCCGATGCGCCCGATTTCACCGTGTTCGCGCCCCCCGGCGGGGCGAACTTCAAGCTCTCCGAGCACCGTGGCCGGCCCGCGGTACTGATGTTTGTGCCGCTGGCCTTTACGAGCACCTGCACGGCCGAGTTTTGCCATGTCGCCGAGAATTGGGCCCACTGGGGCGAGCTTGGCGCCGACGTCGTCGGCATCAGCGTGGACTCCCCGTTCGTCAACCAGAAGTGGGGCGAGGAGATGGGCGCACCGTTTCCCATCCTCTCGGACTTCAACAAGGAAGCAGTGAGCGCATACGGAGTTCTGCAGGACGAACTCATCGGGTTGCGCGGTGTGGCCAAGCGCTCGGTCTTCGTCGTTGACGGGGAGGGACGCGTCACCTACGCGTGGGTGGCGGAGAACCCTGGCATCCTGCCCCCGTTCGACGAGATCGTGGAGGCCGTGCAGGCGGTCGCGTGACGCCCGCGGACGGGTCGGGAGCCGATGCTCCCGACCGCCGCATCCATCCGTGCCCGCGGGCGCGGTCGGCTCTAACGTAATTCTTCAGCGGTAAGGCCGCCCCGGTTGTCCATGCGGGAGAGGGCTCGCGCCTCATCCTGGAGGCGTGTGGCCGCGAAGCAGGCGATTCCCGCAACACACTCGATGTTCAGGAGAGAAAGATGACGCTCACACGACGCGACTGGCTCAGGCTCACGGCAGGCGGCGGCGCCGCTCTCGCACTCACCCCCGACCTGCTTGCGTCGCTGGCGCGCCAGGAGGTCCTGGCCCGGGCCATTCCGGGCACGAACGAGACGATTCCGGTAGTGGGGCTCGGCAGTTCCGCCACCTTCTCGCGCGTGGCGCGCAGCGAGGATGTGACCGCCATCCGCAACGTGCTGCAGACCTTCGTTGACAACGGCGGCACGGTGTTCGACACCGCCCCCGGCTACGGCGCCTCCGAGCAGGTGGCCGGCGACGTTGCCAACGAACTCGGCATCCAGAACCGGATCTTCTGGGCCACCAAGGTCAACGTGGCCGGACGCGGGGGCGGCGGGGCCGATCCGGCGGCGGCGCGCGCGCAGATCGAGCGCTCCTTCGACCGCTTCCAGTTGCCGGTCATCGACCTCATCCAGGTGCACAATCTGGGAGACCCGCCCACCCAGCTCGGCATCCTCGCGGAGGAGAAGGCTGCGGGCCGGGTGCGCTACACCGGCATCACCAGCACCAGCGAGCGGCGCTATCCCGACCTCGCGGCGATCATGCGCAACGAGCCCATCGACTTCATCGGCGTGGACTACGCCGTCGACAACCGCGCCTCGGCCGACATGATCCTGCCGCTCGCGCAGGAGCGGAACATCGGCGTGCTGGTCTACGCCCCCTTCGGCCGCACCCGCCTCTGGAACCGGGTAAGCGGGCGCGACGTGCCCGAGTGGGCCGGCGAGTTCGACGCCCACAGCTGGGCGCAGTTCTTCCTCAAGTTCGTGGTGGCGCACCCGGCGGTAACCTGCGTCACCCCAGCCACGAGCCGCCCCGAGCACATGATCGACAACCTGGGCGGCGGCATCGGCGGGCTCCCGGACGAGAGCCAGCTCGAGCGCATGGTCCAGCTGGTGGAGGATCTGCCTCCGGCGTGATCGGGTAGACAGCGCCGGTCCAGGAGCCACGGCGGCCGTACTGACGCGCGGTCGAGAGTTGGGACCACCGTCGTGCCTGGAAACCGGACATCCTCAGAGGACCGCGTCCGGCCCAGCGGGTTCCCCACCCTGGGAGGCCGCTCGAGTAGGCGGATTGTCCCCGCCCCGGGCAACGAGTCCGTTCTTGCTATGGTTTCGCCCGGCCATCCTGCCAATCATCGTGTCGAGCGGGACTTCACCCTGAATCGCCGCGGACCAATGTGGCTGGCTCGATCCTGGTGGTCTCCCACCCCATCCTTGGGCCAAAGGGATCCATCGCATGAGCCGACGCGGAGAGCTGCTGCAGAGGGTGCTCGACGGTCGCTCGGATACGAGTATCCGCTTCGACGATCTGCGTGGCTTGCTGCGGAATCTGGGCTTTACCGAGCGAGTGCGCGGAAGCCACCATATTCAGGCGGGGTGGCGTTGCCGAGAAACTCAACCTGCAGCGCGATGACGGACACGCGAAGCCCTACCAGGTTCGGCAGGTGCGTGGCGTCATTCAGAGATACGATCTCTGGGGACAACCTGAATGATGCATAAGTACGAGATCATTCTTTACTGGAGCAAGGCCGACCGCGCGTTTGTGGCCGAGGTCCCGGAGTTACCCGGCTGCATGGCCCACGGAGACACACAGCAAGCCGCTCTCAAGAACATCACGAGAGCGATGGATCTCTGGATCGATACCGCAAGGGAGTTCGGAGATCCGATACCGGAACCCAAGGGAAAGCGTCTCATGCCGGCGTGAGAACGCGTCCCGCGGCGGGGAAGCTACCCCTCCGGCCTCACGATCTCGTACTGCGGCGGCGGCTCGGCGCCCAGCAGGTGGCGCACGAAGTAGTCCCACCGCCGGCGGATGAAGTAGGGCTCGTTCAGGCCGTGGGCGCGGTCCGGGGCCCAGATCAGGTCGAAGTCGCGGTTGGCCTTGATGAGCTCGTCGATCACCTGAACCGTCATCGCCGGGTGGACGTTGTCGTCCATGTCTCCGTGCATCAGCAGCAGCTTCCCCTCGAGGTTCGCGGCGTAGGTCTTGTTGGCGGATGCCTCGAAGTTGTCAGTGCCCGTTGAGTCTTCCTCCATGACGCCCTGGTACTTCTCCGCCCAGTAGATGTTGTAGCTGCGGTTGTCGTGGTTGCCGGCGCCCGAAACCGCCACCTTGAAGAACTCGGGGAAGCGCAGGATGGCGTCGGTGGAGGCGAACCCGCCGCCCGAGTGCCCGTAGATGCCCACGCGGTCCAGGTCGATGAACGGATGGCGCGCCGCGAGCTGCCGGATGACGGCGATGTGGTCGGGGATGCCGTTGTCGATGAAGTTGCCGTAGTAGTTGTCGTGGAAGGCCTTGGAGCGGTGCGGCGTGCCCAGGTGGTCGATCTGCACCACCACGAAGCCCAGTTGGGCCAGCGCGAAGTTCTCGCCGCCGCCCTTGAACTCCCAGTCCCCGACGCTGCCCCGCTGGGGCCCGGGGTAGATGTGCGAGATGATCGGATACTTCGCGTTCTCGTCCAGATCCGGCGGCAGGTAGAGGATGCCGTAGAGATCGGTGATACCGTCCCGCGCCTTCGCGGTGAACACTTCGCCGGGGATGAATCCGATCTCCTCGATGGCCGAGATGTCCGCCCGCTCCAGCTCGCGCACGACGCGACCATCGGCCGCGGTCCGCAGCACGGTGACCGGTTCTCCCTCGACGCGCGAGTACGTGTCCACGAAGTAGCTGCCGCTCGGCGAGAACTCGATGACGTGGTTGGCGTCCTCCGGAGTGAGCAGCGTCAGCTCCGAGCCGTTGAAGCCGACCCGGTACAGGTGCGCGTAATACGGATTCCGCCCCGGCTCGCG
The DNA here is from genome assembly GCA_028819075.1 of Gammaproteobacteria bacterium. Classification (NCBI taxonomy): domain Bacteria; kingdom Pseudomonadati; phylum Pseudomonadota; class Gammaproteobacteria; species Gammaproteobacteria bacterium. Next base: position 193,359 of record JAPPMM010000049.1, on the reverse strand, counting down.
CCCGCGGGCAGTGAAATAGATGCGCTGGCGCGCCTCGTCGATGAAGACCGCCTGGCCGACGGTCCACGGGCCGGAGGTGATGCGGTTCCTGAGGTTGCCCTGCCCGTCGAAGCGGTAGAGGTGGGCCCAGCCGTCGCGCTCCGACCACCAGATCACGTCGTCGCCGCCCTCGGACACGTACCAGGACGGGGTGCCGCCGCTCGACCCGCCGCCGCGGTGCCCGAGCGACACGAAAGTGCGGGTGGAGTCGCCCAGGATGACCCGTGAGGACCCGGTCGCAGCGTCGATCTCGGCCAGGAACACCCGCTGTGAGCCGCGCGTGAAGTAGTTGACGTGCAGGCGGGTGCCGTCCGCGCTCCACGCGGAGTCGGGGGCCGAGCCGGCGAAGGAGAGCTGGTGCGGGACGGGCGCCACCTCGACCCGGCGGTTGGCGGCCGCGCGCGGGGCGGGGACGTTTTCCGCGCCGGCGCCGTCGCCATCCTCCCCCACCCCGCTGCCGGCTGCCATCTCCGCCTCCTCCAGCTCGACGATGTGCACCGTGGGCAGCGGGATCACCGAGTCGCCCGGCAGTGCGTAGGGCTGGGAGAAGTGCCGCGGCCGCTGCGACGTGTACGAGATGTAGTGCATGTGTTCCACGTCGCGCTCGTCCCGGCGGGCCACCGCGATGTAGCGCGAGTCCGGCGACCAGGCCAGCGTGGGCGTGCGCGGCCCCGGCCCCTGCCGCTCCTGGTTGGGCCGCGGTTCGTTGTAGCCGTACGCGTAGTGTTTTTCGCCGTCGCTGGTCAGCCGGATCGAGTCCCCGCCCCCCGCCGGGCGCACGTACAGGTCGTACTCGTGCGAGAAGGCCTCCCAGCGCCCGTCGGGCGACTCCACGAAGGGCAGCCGCGAGGTGAGCGTGTCCCCCACCGTGCAGGCGTAGCCCGCGATGTCGCAGGTGAAGCGCCGATCGTTCGCCGTGAACTCGATTTCGCTCTCACTCCCGCCGAAGCTGAATATGCTGAAAGGCAGCTGGTCCGGGACGTAGCTGGTGTCGTTCGCGAGCGACATCGCTCCCGCCAGGCGGTAGTGGTCGAAGAGGGGTTCGCGGCTGCCCGCGGCCGGGTCCACCATCACGAACTCGTAGCCCGACCCCGTGTTGTTGCGGTACCAGAAGCGGTCGCTGTCCCCGGTCTCCATCCAGGTCGGGACCACCTCGGCCCCCGCGATCATGCGCTCGGTGTTCCAGGTCAGAAAGCGTTCGGCGCGGGAGTAGTCCACCTCCTGGGCGACGGCCGCCCCGCCCCCGGCGAGGGCTGCGAGAAGAGCCGCCACGGCGAACGGACGAGCGGGGGAAGCAAGGACCGGGTAACGCATGGGGCCTCCAGTTGCGTTCAGGGTGCGGGGCGTCGGGATGATTGCGGAACCCGCGCGGGGCGGGGATAATCCGTGGTGCCAATGTGCGGAGGTGCCGGAGCGCCCGGCAAACCGCCCTGACCCGAGCATCGAGGGCCCGCATGAGTGAGATCAGCTTTACCGCCCAGGTCGACCGCCACTTCTACAAGGCGGCCGCGCACACGGAACACCCTCCGGGCCTCCTCGAACAGATCCGCGTGTGCAACAGCGTCTATGCGTTCACCTTCCCCATCCGCAAGGACGACGGCACCATCGAGGTCATCCACGCCTGGCGGGCGGAGCACAGCATGCACAAGACCCCGACCAAGGGGGGAATCCGCTACGCCTCGCACGCCAACCAGGACGAGGTGGTGGCCCTCGCCACCCTCATGACCTACAAGTGCGCCCTGGTCGAAGTCCCCTACGGCGGCGCCAAGGGCGCGGTCTGCATCGACCGGCGCCAGTACTCGGACGCCGAACTCGAGCGCATCACCCGGCGCTACACCTTCGAGTTGGTCGCCAAGAACTTCATCGGCCCGGGCATCGACGTTCCCGCCCCCGACTACGGCACCGGGGCCCGCGAGATGGCCTGGATCGTCGACACCTACGAGCAGATCGCCACATCCAAGCTGAACGCGGCCGGGTGCGTGACCGGAAAGCCGATCGCGCAGGGCGGCATCCGCGGCCGCACCACCGCCACCGGGCTGGGCGTCTTCTTCGGAATCCGGGAAACCTGCCTGGACAAGGGGTTCATGAAGGACCTGGGCCTGCAGCGGGGCGTGGGCGGCAAGCGCATCGTCATCCAGGGGCTCGGCAACGTGGGCTACCACGCCGCCTGCTTCCTGCACGACGCCGGCGCCGTCGTCACGGGCATCGCCGAATACAACGGCGGCATCCGGTCCGAGTCCGGCATCGATCCGCGCGCGGCCCGCAAGCACTTCCGCGAGCACGGCTCGCTCCTGGGTTTCCCGGGGACCACCGACGTGGAAAACAGCCTGGAGTTGCTGGAGGCCGACTGCGACATCCTCATTCCCGCGGCCATCGAGAACGTGATCACCGACGAGAACGCGGGGCGAATCCGGGCCTCGATCGTCGCGGAGGCGGCCAATGGGCCCACCACCGCGGCCGCCGCGGAAATGCTTCTGGAGCGCGGCGTGCTGATCCTGCCCGACATGTATCTGAACGCCGGAGGGGTCACCGTCTCATATTTCGAGTGGCTGAAAAACCTCTCCCACGTGCGCATGGGACGGATGGAGAAGCGATTCGAGGAGGCCAGCAACCGCCGGCTGCTGGCTGCGATGGAAGCAGTGACGGGGTACCAGCTCTCCGAGGCGGTGCTGGGTACGGCGGCGAAGGGCGCGAGCGAGGAGGACCTGGTCCGCTCCGGCCTGGAGGACACCATGGTGAACGCGCACCACGCCAGTTGCGAAGTGTCGCGCCGCCACGGCGTCGACCTGCGCACCGCGGCCTACATCATGGCCATCGACAAGATCGCGCTGATCTACGCGGAGCGGGGGATCTTCCCGTAGCAGCCCGCGGAAGAACTCCCTACATGAATACGCGCTCGAACTCGTCCCGCTGCGAGGCCGTTCCCACGAAGAGCACGTGCTCGCCCCTGCGGATGACGTGCCCCGGGCGCGGGTGCGGGTTGACCACCCCGTTGCGCTCCACTGCGATCACAGCGAGCCCGGTGCGCGCCAGGATGCCGCTCTCGCGCAGCTGCTTGCCGTCCAGCGAGCGGGGGACTTCGGCGTTGAAGAGGTCGAGCCCCTCTCCGAAGATCATCGGTTCCGTGCCCCGGAGCGCGCCCAGGACCGACTGGATCTTGATCTGGGAATCGCTCACGGCGAAGTCGGCACCGGCGCGGTGGATGGCCTCGACGTTCTCGGGGTGGGTCACCCGGCTGACGATGATGGTATCCGGGTTGAGCTTCCGGCAGTAGACCGCGAGGAAGATGTTCACGGCGTCCTCGTTGGTGGTGAGCACGACGGAAGCCGCCTCCCTGATCCCGACGCGTTCGATCACCCGCGTGTCCGCGGCGTCCCCGATCACGATGTCGCTGGTCACCTCTTCGATGTTTCCCCGCAGGGTCGGGTCGCGCTCCACGATCCGAACCTCCGCCCCGCGCCCTTCCAGCGCCCGCGCCACCTCGCATCCGACCCGGCCGCCACCGATCACCAGCACGCGTCCCCCGCAGGTGATGCCCTCGCTCAGATACCCGTTGAGCGCCTCCACCTCGGCCACGTTCCCCACCGCGAGCCCGATGCAGTCCTCCCGCAGCATCGTGTCCGGAAGCCCCGGCTCCAGGTGGCCTCTCTTGGCGATGGCGGACACGGTCACGCCGGTATGCGCGCGGACCTGCGCGTCCTCCAGGGTCATCCCGGAAAGACGGGTGTTGCGGATGGGAAACTCGGCGATCGCGATCTGCTTGTAGCGGCCGACGGTCAGCGCCCGCGCCGAACCGACCGACACCCTGTTGGCCAACTGTTTGCCGAGCCTGCGCGCCGTCAGCACGACATGGTTGGCCCCGGCCAGCTCCAGCACCGCCTCCCCCTCGGGGTTCACCGCGGTGGCCACGATGGGAACGCGCTCCGACACCTCGCGCGCCGTGAGCACGATGTTGGTGTTCACCACGTCCGGCGCGTTGGCCAGCAGGAGACTCGCGCGGCCGAAGGCGCAGTTCTCGTAGGTGGCCCGCACCCCCAGGCCGCCGCGCACGACCGGCACCTTGTCCGCGTGCAGGGAGGCGGCCCGCACCGGATCGGCTTCGATCACCACGCTTTCGACTCCGGAGAGCGCGAGCCGCTCGACCAGCTCCTCGGCCACATCGTCCCAGGTGCTGATGATGACGTGCCCGTCGAGATCCGCGGGGACGCGCGTGCTCACCCTGGTCTTGAACTGGGCCTCCACCCAGGGCGCATAGAAGCGGAGGAAGGCCACCGGCAGGTAGATGAGCAGCATGCTGACCCCGGCCACCAGCACCACCATGCTGAATATTCGCCCGAGGTCCGACTGGAACACGATGTCGCCGAACCCGAGCGTACTCATGGTCGTCAGGGTCCAGTAGACGCCCGTAAACCAGTCGTGCTCCTGACCCTCGCGCGCCATCAGCAGATGGAAGATGATCGAGGAGGCGGCAACGAAGCTGACCAGCACGACCGCGAAGCCCAGCAGGTTCAGGGGCCTCAGCTGGAGGTTGTCGCGGTGGCTGCCGCTGACCAGTTCGGCGATCGCGGCGATGGTGCCCTTCATCCGTAAGGATCCCTCATTGCGTCAGGTTCTTCACGCGCTGCGAGCTTCTTCGAATGTAATGGCTCGCAAGGCCGGGGTGGAAATGCGGCCTCCGGTGCGTTGCCGCCACGCCGGTGAGCTTGCGTGACGGCCGCCCCGGATGCTACCGGTTGCGCACCGTCGTTTCCAATCCGCAGGGGGTACGGATGCTGATCCGCTCGATGTGCGAACGGGTGCGCCGCGGAGCCGGGCGTCTCTCCGCTCTGATGGGCGTCTCCATGCTCGGCGCCACGGCTCTCGCCTCGCAGGCGGCAGCCCAGGACGACCCGGGTCCCGGCGAAGCCATCCCCTACTTCATCGACAACGGGGTCGGCATCCCCGGATACCAGCCATCGGATGACGAGTTGGCCCGCGCGGCTTTCGAGGCCTGGGCGCGGGAGAGCGGCGGTCGGCTGGGGTTCGTGGAAGCGGACTCGGAGGACGCGCTCATCCACGTGGTCTGGATTGATCCCGGGAGCGGTGTGTACGGGGAAATGCGCACCGTCCTGGTCGACGGCCGGCCGCGGGCCCTCCTCTACGTGACGCCCAGCGTCGACCTCCAGGGACCTGCCATCGCGCGCCTGGCCGCGGACGACCCGCTCCTGCGGGACACGATCGTCTACCTGACCTGCGTCCATGAGCTGGGGCACGCGATCGGGCTGCCGCACACCGCCGATTTCGAAGACATCATGTACTCGTTCGCCTACGGCGGCGACATCGTGCGCTACTTCATGCGCTACCGGGAGCGGCTCGCGAGCCGGGCCGACATCGCGAACCACTCCGGGCTGTCGCCGGGCGACCGGGCCGTCCTCCACGGCCTGTTCCCGCCGCCGGATCGGCGCCGTTAGACGCGGCCCGTCGCGGGGGCTTTCCGTCTCAGACGCCAGCTACCGGCCGTCCGGGGCCGCGCTCGACCATCTTCAGCAGCCCGTGGATGAAACCGCGCGAGGCGCCCTCAGCGTCCGTCGGCGGGCTCCAGCCGGACAATCGATGTCGGCTGCTCGTCGCGGTGGTCGATGGCGAGGTAGATGAGGCCGTCCGGGCCCTGGCGCACGTCGCGGATCCGCCCCATCCCGTACACCAGCGTCTCCTCCCGCTGCACGGTCTCGCCGTCCATGACCAGGCGCGCGAGCTGCTCGAGCGCCATGCCGCCGGCGAAGATGTCGCCCTGCCAGCGCGGGAAGGCGTCCCCAGTATAGACCATCAGGCCGGAGGCGCCGATGGACGGCACCCAGACGTGGCTGGGGTCCGCCATGTTCTCGTCCATGGTGCCCTTGTGGATGGCGAGTCCCGAGCGGTAGTTGACGCCGTAGCCCACCACCGGCCAGCCGTAGTTCTCGCCCGGCATCACCAGGTTGAGCTCGTCGCCGCCCTGGGGTCCGTGTTCGGTCTGCCAGACGGCGCCGGTCTCCATGTCGATGGCCAGCCCCTGCGCGTTGCGATGACCGTAGGCCCAGATCGACGGTTCGATGTCCGACCGACCCAGGAAGGGGTTGTCGGAAGGGACGCTGCCGTCCTCGTTGATGCGATTCGTGGTTCCGTGGTGATTGGACGGATTCTGGGCCGGGTGCGCCTCCAGGTCCCCGGAAGGGGGCGCCTGGCGATCGCCCACGGTGACGAACAGGGTGCCGTCCGGATGGAAGGCGATGCGGGCGCCGTAATGGCCCCGCCCCTGCGAGTTCGCCAGGAAGATCTCCCGCTCCGGGGTGAAGACGTCGTTCCGGAAGGTTCCGCGCAGCACCGAGGTGGTGGAGCCCCCATCGACCGCCTTGGCGTAGCTGATGAAGAGGACGTTGTTGTTCGCGAAATCCGGGTGCGGCAGCACGTCGAAGAGCCCTCCCTGGCCCTGGTCGACCACCTCCGGCACGCCGGACACGGGATCGGGCAGGAGGGAACCGTCGCGGACGATGCGCAGTCTGCCGGGCTTCTCCGTGACCAGCATGTCCCCGTTGGGCAGCCAGGCCATCGACCACGGGCGGATCAGGCCCGCGGCCACAGTCACCACGCGATAGTCGTGTTCGAGCGAGCGAACGACGCCCGACTGCGCCGAGGCGGAGGTCGGAGCCAGCGCCGCCAGCAGAAGTCCGGCGGCGGCGAGCGCGAAGAAGGAGCGGGCCATCTGAGTTCTCCTGTAAGGGTCCAAGTCTCTCTGGAATGTTATCGCAGCGATGGAATGCGGGCGAGTGGGGACGATGCGACCAGCGCTCCGGCTGCCTCCGCGCTCCCGAATGCCCGCCGCCCCCCAACGCCTCCCCGTCCTGTCGGCCCAGCCATCAGTTGAAGCCCTGGATGCCGCGGAAACGGTTGTTCACGACGTTGTTGAACAGCGAGCCGAACTGAAACGAGAAGCCGAGGCGCACGTTGTAGTCGTACGACGTGGCCCGCAGCCGCAGCGCGAGCAGCGCCTCCTCGTCGGTCACGCCCGCCGCCGACAGGTAGATCTGGTCTTCGACCCGCCGGATGTTGCCGCGGGCGTTGATGCTGAAGCCGCGCACCACGCGATAGTCGATATCCCCGCGCAGCGAGATATTGTAGAGGCTGGTGTCGTGGAGGAACTGGGATCCCTGCAGGGTCACGCCGGCGTCGCCCCAGTCCTGGCGCTGCGAGAAGTCGATCTCGAACGAGTGTTCCGCGCGGGTCTCCTCATCCTCCCCGAACGTGGTCGTCTCGAAGTATTCCCGGTACGCCGCGCCGATGCGATAGGAAGCGGTCAGCGAGCGCCGCGTCGCTTCCTCGTACGGGAAAAAGCTGTACTCGATAACCGGGGTCAGCTCGACCCGGACACGCTGGTTGAACCGGGTCGTGCGCGCGGACTGCAACTGCATCCCGGTGGACCAGTGGTCGGCGAGCGAGTAGACGGCGGTCTGATTGAAGTTCCAGTCGACCCTGGTGTCCGAGAAATCGCCGTCGTCGAGCTCTACGTTGAGCCGGTTGTAGCTACCTCGGAGGTTGGTGCGCACCTTCCACGTCGGGGTCACCCGGGATACCGAAAAGCTGCCGGAGCTCTGCGTTCTCGTGCGGGTTGACTCACCGTCGAATTCTCCGCTCCCGTTGATGCGGAATACCCAGAGATCCCACGGATCCTCGACCTCCGAGCGTGAGACCACGCGCTCACCCGTAATGTCCCGCGGCTCGGCGCTTACCAGCGTCACGATGTCGCGAAAGCCGGCGCTGCTGGCAAAGCTCGCCAAACCGACGCCCAGTGCGTGGGCGACCCCGTCGAGCTGTTCGCGTCCGGTGTCGGTGGGGAACGACTGGTACCGCACCGCGGACTCGTAGCCTTCGTAGGGACCGTAGCCGAGGTAGTCGAATCGGAACTCCCTGCCTCCGCTTCCGGTGCCCAGGCTGGTAATGATCACGTGGACATCGGCTGCATCGGGCACGCGCACCCAGTTCACCCAGTCGATCTCGGTTCGATAGTAGTCGAAATCGCACCTGGGACCGGAGCAGTCGAAGAAGACGTTCGGCCTTTCGACGGGTGGGGCTTCCTGGGCTGCGGCGCGCGAGGGCGCGGCCGCGAGAACCGTGAGCAGAAGAGGTGTGAGAGCCGACCACGCGGCCCGGGCAAATCGCCCTGGCAGCCCGGCGCCTCGCCGCTCTTCGTGCACGCGCGGATTCATCCGCGGACTGCCGGTCAGGCGGGAAGGGGCTCGCGCGGGATCGCTAGCGGAGGCTCGGCGGAAGGTAGTGGGCAACGCGATGAGGATGGCTGCTGAAGGATGCTCGGGTTGCGGGCCGTCGTTCCTCGGAGCCTCCCGGCTCCACGGCAAGGACTTCGGAAGATGCCATAGTGTTGAGCACGGCGGTAGGTGCCCGGCGGGGAGCGGGCCGTTACTGGCATTTCGGCCGCCCGCGCATGCATGATGCGTCATGCGTGCCCGTGCGACGCGCCGTGGTCGCCTTGGCGCGTCAGCCATCCCCGTCCCCGCTCAGGAGGATCGTCCCATGCGCCCGCTCCGACCCTCGTCCGGCTCCCGCGGTCTGTCCGCGACCCTCCTTCTCGCCATAGCGGCGGCGGTCGCGTCGTGCGCACCCTCCGGGGATGCGCCCGGTACGCAGGAGCAGACCGCGGCCTCCGCAACCGGGGCCAACCCGATGGTCGATCTGCTCGCGACCGGCCAGCCCGTCTTCGGCATCTTCTCCGGCGAGCACACGCCCGGGCAGGGCGCACGCATGGCGCGCAACCGCGAGGTCGACTTCGTCTTCTACTCGCTGGAGTCCGGGCCCTTCGACATCCCCGCCATGGAGGCGTACATGGGAGGGATGCGCGAGGGGGCGGGCGAGTACGCGCCCCAGCCGGTGGCGTTGCGCATCCCGCCCATCCGGGACGGGGCCGACTCGGCCCGGGTGCGCGCGCGGGCGGGGCTGGATGCCGGCGCCCATTCGATCGTCTACCCGCACGTGGAGAGCGTCGAGGAGGCGGAGCTGGCGGTGGGGGCGCTCGGCGACGCGGGGTGGCCGGGCAACCCGGACGGCAACCTGGTGAACATCCTTCTCATCGAGGACCGGGTGGGGATCGAACGCGCGGCCGAGATCGTGCGCACCCCCGGGGTGAGCGTGGTGATCCCCGGCCCGGGCGACCTGCGGCGCGCCTACGAGGGGGACATGGAGGCGGTGGAGGCCGCCATCCAGACCGTCCTGGCAGAGTGCCTGGCGGCCGGCGTGGCGTGCGGCATCACGGCCGGACCCGACGACATCGGTGAGCGCCTCGACCAGGGGTTCCGGTTCTTCATCGTCACGTCGCCGGAGGCGCTCGCGGTGGGGCGCGCTCACGCCGGGCGGGCGGAGGCGGAGGTCGCGCGCGCGACCAGCACGATCGGGCTCTGGGAGCGCAACCTGGCCGCCTTCGGGGTGTTCGTCCCGCCGGAGTTCGCCGGGGGTGGCGGGCCAGGAGCGGCAGCGGCACCCGGGGCGGGGCCGGGAGCGGAGCCGGGGGCGGGCCCAGGCGCGCGCGGCCAGAGGGGCCCACCGCGGTACACCGTCGAAGGCGGGCGTGAACTGGCGCGCAATCCCCTCCTGGACTTCGTCTTCCTCAACCTCGAGCGGAGCTACGACCCGGCCGCGGTGGAGGCCATCGCCACGGGCCTGCGCTCCCCCGGCGCGGTCGGCCGCAAGACCTTGCTGGTGCGCATCCCGTCCATCGAACAGGATGGGGAGGAAGCGACCCGCGCCCGCGTGCGGGAGGCGCTCGAGCTGGGTGCCGACGGGGTCGTCCTGCCGCACGTCCGCAACGTAGCGGAGGCGCGCGCCGCGGTGAGCTTCTTCGAGGACACGGGCGCGGACGTGTGGTCGCCCGCCAACCCGGACGGCACGGTGATCGCCATGCTCATGGTCGAGGACCCGGATGCGGTCGCGGAGGCCGCCGCCATCGCGGACGTGCCCGGCTACAGCGTGCTGGCGTGCGGCATCGGCAGCCTCACCGGCGCCCTCGGCGGCGACCGCGAGGCGGCCGAGCAGGGCAACCAGGCCGTCCTCGCCGAGGCCACGCGGGCGGGGCTCGCGGACATGATCACCGCCAACGCCGGCGACATCGGGCAGCGGGTCGGTGAGGGTTTCCTCGGGCTGCTCATGCAGGTGGGCGGCGCGGAGGAGGCCATCCGGCTGGGGAGGCAGGCGGCCGGACGGTAACCGCCGGGCGGGAGCCCATCCTGACACGCATCACCGGGGCCGGCCCGCGCGGCCTCGGGTCAAACCGTCCTGAGAGACCACGATGAGCGAATTCAGGGGCCGTTTGCAGCCGTGCGTCTGTTTCATACCGATTATCAGTTGTCTGTTACGCGTATTTGATGCTATCATGACACCTGCGCCCGCTCGCAAACCGCTCACGCGTTGCCCCTACGAACGCTTTGATCGTATCCCCAGCCAACCCGGAGCCCGTGCAGCTCGGCACACGCGAAGTTGCGGAACTGCTGGGCGTGCATTCCTCCACCGTAAAGCGGTGGTTCCGGGGGGTTCGCGGGTCTGGTGCATCCGGCGCCGCCCGCCCTGAGCCCGCTTCGGCGGGCGCCCGGGTCGGGACCACCGCCGGGGGCCACCGCCGCATCCCGCTGGACACCGCCCTGCGCGTGGCGCGGGAGCGCGGCAACGAAGTGTATCTGCACTGGTTCGGGGACGACGCCGGGGCGGTCTGGACCGCGGTTCAGGCGCTGGAGGGCGGCAACGCCTCGCCGGCGCGAAACCTGCTCGTCGGTTGGCTCAAGCTTGGGCGGGCGCACCTGATCGGTCGCTTCCTGCGCCATGTGACGGCGGTTGATCCGATCGGAGCGCGGATTCTGGACGGCGTGCTCGGAGGGTTCCTGCGCAGGGTGGGCGAGGGGTGGCGGCGAGGGGAACTGCGGATCGCCGACGAGCGCGCCGCCACCCGCGAGGTGAGCGAAACGATTATCTCTCTGGTCGGAGGGAGCGGCCATGCCGACCGGCGGCCGGGCCCGCAACCGCCGGTGGCCGTCGTTGGCACCCTCGAGACCGACCGTCACGGCCTGGGCGCTCTCCTGGTCCGCCTGATGCTGGTGCAGCGCGGGTGGGCGGTCGAGTATCTGGGCACCGGCCTGCCGATCCCGGAAATCGTGGCCGCGCAGCGAGCCCGGGGAGCCGCGCTGGTGTGCCTGTCCGTGACGCCACCATCCGGCCCCAACGACGTGCGACGGTTCATCGAGGTCGCGGGCAAACTCGCCGATCCCCGACGGCCCTTCGCGCTCGCGGTCGGAGGCACCGGCAGCCGAGGAACCCGATCCGCCGTGCGCGGGTGGCCGCTCGGCCGGTCCGGGCGGTTCGCCAGCCTGTCGGCGTTCCAGCGCTGGATGGACCGGCATTTTCCGCAGACCGCATCGATTCCCGCCTGATCCACCGATGTCCGGACTGACTCGCGTGGACCAGATCGGCCTCGCGGCCCTGGCTCTGTTCTCCATGGCATCCGTCGCGGGGTACGCCACCTTCGGACGGCATCCCGAACTGCTTGCCAGTTTCCCCTCGTCCGCCGGGTTCTTTCCGGTTGCGTTCGAGTTCTTCGCCCGCGGCCACATCCTCGTCGCGTTCGCGGCGCTGGCGATCTCCCTCTCGGCCCGCGCCGGATGGAGCTGGCTCCCGGGACTGGCAGTGGCCGGAGGACTGTCGCTGGGCGCCGAGCTGCTGGGCACCGCCACCGGGTTTCCGTTCAGCGCCTATCGCTACACCGAGCTGCTGGGATACCGGGTCGCCGGGCTGGTTCCCCTGCTGATTCCACTCAGTTGGTTCATGATGGCGTTTCCTTCCTACGTCATCGCGAACGCCATGGCTGATTCACGAGTCGCGCGCTGGGGAATCGGGGCGCTTCTGCTGACGACCTGGGATCTGACGCTCGATCCCGCGATGAGTTCGCTGACGCGGTACTGGGTATGGGAGACGCCGGGGCCGTACTACGGGATGCCGCTCGTCAACCTGGCCGGGTGGTTCGCGACGGGGGTGGCGATCATGGCCGGGTTCGACCTGGTGCGGGCGGACGAAGCAGCCCGGCGCATCCCCGTCCCGCTCATGGAGACGTACTACGCGACGGTGCTGGCGCTGTCGCTTGCGATGACGCTGGTCGGCGGATACCGGGGAGCGGTGATGGCGACCGTGGCCGTGCTGGCGCTGGTGAAGGGGGGGCAGCGGTGGGTAGCGCGCGAAGCACGCTAGCGGCCAGCGGCCTCGTCGAGACGGGGCTCGCCAGGGCGGGCAAGGCGGCCTCCGAGCGGGGGGTTGCGGTGCCGCCCCTGCGCGGCAAGCTGCTCCGCCCCCGGACCGCGCTGGCCTTCGTGCCACCGGAGCGGCGCGACCGTCTCACCGATCGCTTCTGGCTTGGCTGCCTGGCCGTGCAGATGGCGCACGAGGCCTCGCTCCACCACGACGATGTCCTCGACGGCGGAGCGAAGCGCCGCAACTCCTCCTCCCTGCTGGGTGCGAAGGGCGCGGGCGCCGCCCTCCTCGCGGGGGACCTCTGCCTGACCGGGAGCTACCGGGTCGCGCTCATGACCCGCTCGGAGGGATTCCTGACCGCCTTCACGGAGGCCGTGGAGACAACCGTCCGGGGCGAGAAGATGCAGGGGGAAGTGTCGGCGCGCGGGTGCCACGCGGACGGATACCTGGAAGTGGTGCGCGCCAAGAGCGGTGCGCTATTCGGGGCGGCGGCGGGGCTGGCGGGCTGGGCGGGCGATGGCGCAGCCATCCGGTCGGCGCGCGAACTCCGCGAGCTCGGGATCGAATTCGGGGCGTTCTATCAACTGGTGGACGACTTCCTGGACTACTGCCCCGGCGACGATACCGGCAAGCCCAAGCTACAGGACTTCCGGAACCGGGTCTGGACCTCCGTGCTCGGCGACCGCGGACCCCGGTGGTTCGATCTCACCCCCGAAGAGGCGCTGCGCGAGTTCTTCCGGAAGAGGACTAACGGTACCGAACATGTCCCCGCCGCTCCGTCCATGGCACACGAGGCGTTGGAGGGTCTGCGCGCGCGCGGCTCGAAGCTGGCGGGCAGGCTCCTCGCGGCAAAGGCCGACCCGGCCCTCGTCGACCTCATGCGCAGATGGGTCCGGCGCTGCGAGCGCGCGGCGGCGCAAGGTCTTGCGAGGCGCCCCGCGCCGCGGATCCCCGCAAACGGATCCGCGTCCCGCCTTTCCACAAGCGGCCGGCGGCGGGCGGACGGGCCGGCCGCGCCCCCCGCCTTCACGACGATCACCTCCATCGCGGCCCGCGCCCAGGCGCTCGGGGCCCGGCGGGAGTGGGGACGCTACTTCGCCCGCCACAGCCGCAGCTTCTCCTTCGCCGCCCGGCTCTTCGCGCCGGAGGAACGCAGGAGAGTGCGGGAGATCTACGCCTGGTGCCGGTTCACGGACGACCTGGTGGACGAGACCTCCGCACCCGGCGTCGACCTGTATCGAACGCTTGACGCCTGGGCCGCGATCTGCCGGGCGGCCTACGACGGCGAGGCGACGGGGATCCCCCTCGCCGACGCGGTCATGGGCGATATGGCAAGCCGGCGCATCCCCTTCGACCTCGCGTCCGAACTCATCGAAGGCGTGCGCATGGACGTCGAACCGCGCATCTACCGGACCATGGACGAGCTGCGCCTCTATACCCATCGCGTCGCGTCGGTGGTGGGCGCCTGGCTGACGTATTCGTTCGGCGTGCGCGACGGCTGGGTGATCGAGCGCGCACACACGCTGGGGCACGCGATGCAGCTCACCAACATCATCCGCGATGTCGGAGAGGACCTCGCGCGCGGGCGGCTCTACCTCCCCGCCGACCGCATGGCCGCCCATGGCGTGAGCCGGGAGGCGCTCCTCGCGGTGCGGGCGCGCGCGCGACGTGGAGGCGGAGTGGGAGCGGCGTACTCCGGGTTGCTCGAGGAACTCATGGGCATCGCCGATGCCGCCTATGCCGACGCCTACGAAGGCATGCCCCACCTGCCGGCTTCCTTCCAGCGCGCCGTGGCGGTGGCCGCGCAGGTCTATCAGGGCATCCACGACCAGGTGCGCGCCAACGGTCACGACAGTCTGAACCTCCGCGCCCACACCTCCCTGCCGGCCAAGGTGGTGCTCGCCCGCCGGGGCTACGGGCGCCTGCGGGCCGGGCGGCGGTGGCGCGTCGAACGGCACCCCGCCGCGCGAGGGTAGGCGCCCCATGTCTTCCAGGTCCGCCGGGCGCACCAACGGCGCGGCGCCGCGTCCACCGCAGGGCGGCTCCGACGGGTACAAACCGCTCCGCGCCGTCGTCATCGGGAGTGGCTTCGGCGGCCTCGCCTCGGCCATCCGCCTCCAGGCGGCCGGAGTGTCCACAACCCTCGTCGAACAGCGCGCCCAGCTGGGCGGACGGGCGGGCCAGCTGCGCCGGAACGGATACGTGTTCGATACCGGCCCCAGCCTGATCACGGCTCCGGCGCTCCTCGAAGACCTGTTCGCGGCGGCCGGCCGACGCCTCGGCGACTACGTCTCCCTGGTCCCCCTCGACCCCTTCTACCGGGTCTGGTTTCACGACGGCACCTGGCTCGACTACACCTCGGACATGGAGCGCATGAAGGCGTCGATGGCCAGGTACTACCCCGGCGACGCGGCGCGCCTCGAGGACTTCTTCGCCGCTCTCCGGCCCATCCATGACGCCGTCATCACCGAGGGGCTGGGGGCCCGCCCCTTCGACACGCTTGCCGCCATGGTCCGGTTCGCGCCCCGGGTGGCCCGCCTGAACGCCTGGAGGCCGGTCGCCCGCTCCGTGGCGCGACACTTCCACAACTGGCGACACCGTTTCCTGTACTCGTTCCATCCTCTGTTTCTGGGAGGCAACCCGTTCCGCGCCCCCTCCATCTTTCTCATGATCCCGTACCTGGAGAAGGAAGGCGGCGTCTGGTACGCGCGCGGGGGCATGTACAGCCTGGTCACCGCCCTTGAGACCGTCTTCCGCGAGATCGGCGGCGTCTTGTACACGGAAACGCCGGCACTGCGCGTGGAGGTGCTCAGGCGAAGGGTGAGGGGCGTTCGCGTGGGCGGGACGGGGGGCCGCGAACTGCCCCGGTCCTTCCTTCCCGCCGATATCGTCGTGAGCAACGCCGACCCGGGGCACACCTACGGGCGGCTCCTGGGCCATGTGCGCCGGCGCCGCTGGACCGACGACCGGCTCGCGCGCCTGCATCAGTCGATGAGCTGCTTCCTGCTCTATCTCGGCGTGCGCAGGCGTTACCCGCAGCTCATGCACCACACCATCATCGTCGGGCCCCGGTACGAGGGCCTGGTGCGGGATATCTTCGACCGGAAGACGCTGGCCGGAGACTTCAGCATGTACCTGCACACGCCGTCCCGGACCGACCCCTCCATGGCGCCTCCGGGCTGTGAGAGCATGTATGTCCTCGTGCCCGTTCCGAACGCCGCCTCGGGCATCGACTGGGCCATCGAGGCTCCCCGGATGACGCTTCGCGTCCTCGACGCCCTGGAAGCCTGGGGGCTGGAGGGGCTCACCGGGGCCGTGGAGGTGCGGGAGGTCTTCACCCCCGACGACTTCGCGACCCAGTTCGGCGCGGTCCTGGGCAACGCCTTCGGAATCGAGCCCAGGCTGACCCAGACCGCCTGGTTCCGGCCGCACAACCGGAGCGAAGAGGTGGGCGGGCTCTACCTCGCGGGAGCCGGAACCCATCCCGGCGCGGGCGTGCCGGGCGTGGTCCTCTCGGCCGCGGCGACCTGTCACGCCATCGCGCAGGATTTCGGGTTGGGATAGTGGTCGGCCCGCTCCCCGGGCCTCAGGACACCGCCTCGCCGGAGGAAACCGCAAGCAGAAAGCGCTCCACCGCGACGCTGGTTGCGTCCCACGACAGCGACTCGGCGTAGGCGCGCGCGCCCGCTCCGAGTTGCCCGCGAAGTTCCCCGTCCGTGACCAGCCTCCGGACCGCCCCGGCCAGGGCTTCGACGTCGCCGTGGGGCACCAGCAGTCCGGTCTTTCCATCCAGCACCGCCTCGCGCAGCCCGGGGGCGTCACTCGCGACCGAGGGCGTGCCGCAGGCGCCGGCCTCGAGCACAGTGATCCCCCAGCCCTCCTTGGGAGACGTGAGCCCGTGCACCCACGATGTGCGCATCAGGTCGATCTTCGTCCGGTCGTCCACGAATCCGAGGAAGATGACCCGATCCTCCACGCCCAGCTCGCCTGCCAGCCGCTCCAGCTCCGGGCGGGCGTCGCCCGCGCCGGCCACCTTCAAGTCGACGCGCAGTCCCTGCCGCGCAAGCTTCGCCACCGCGCGCACCAGCAGATCGACGCCCTTGTAGCGCTTGAGGCGTCCCAGGTACAGCAGAGAAGGCGCGGGCGTCCTGCGGCCCTCCGCGTGCGGCGCGTAGTGCGCGGTGTCGACCCCGACCGGAATGACCTCCATGGGAGCCCGCAGTCCTCGTCGGGTCAGGTCGTCGCGCGTGCTCCGCGAAACCGCAATGGTGGGCCGGCGTCGATACACCAGCGGGAGCGGCCGCTCCATGAGCCAGGTCGCCGCCGCGAGGGGGAAGGAGGCTTCGCGGAAGGCGGTGAGCCCGAACAGGTGGTGCACGAGCGGCACCACCGGGGCCGACGCCCACCACGGAGAGAAGAGGGGCACCTTGTTGAGGTTGTCCACCACCACGTCCCAGCGTTCGCGCCGCAGGTTGCGCAGGTAGTACCAGGGCGCGGCCATCGAGAAGGTGTAGCGTCCGCCGGTCCTGTGAACCTCGATGCCGTCCAGCCGCACGCGGGGCTCGCACTCCTCGAAGCCCGAGGCCAGCAGCGCAACCTCGTAGCCCCGTCCGGCGAGTCGGCCGAAGACCTGGTGGACGTGCTCTTCGGCTCCACCGGCCTGCGGGTTTTCCCGGTCCTGCCAGTTCAGGACGAGGATTCGCCGCACGGGGTCACGCCGGCCGCGCGTAGGCAATCAATTGGTCCACGCGATGGCTAGCCGCGCCGCCCGAGCCGCGCAGCGACGCGGGGATCTTCCTTCCAGTTCGCGGCCGTGGTCTCCAGCTGGACGGTCACGTGCCGGATGTCGAACTCCTCGTTGGCGATGGTCCGGATGCGGCCGAGCAGGGAGTCCATCTCCCCCCGGCGCTCCGGGTCGACCAGGACATGGGCGGCGAGGGCGTCGCTTCCCGGCGTCTGCGTCCAGACGTGCACGTCGTGCATCAGGGTCACCCCGGGCAGGTCCTCGATCCGGCGGCAGAGCCGGTCGACGTCGATGTGCTCCGGCGTGCCCCCGCGCAGCACGTGGACGACGTGGGCCAGCAGGCGCCAGGTGTTGACGAGCGCCAGGATGGCGATCAGGGCCGCGCACGCGAGATCCGCCGCCTGCCATCCGAACATCTGGATGGCCAGGCCCGCCAGGACCGCGGCCGCCGGACCCATGACGCTCGGGAGGGTCTGCTCCAGGGCGTGCGCGGCGCCCCCGTGCTTCTGCGCGGGCTGTCTCAGCATGAGCATGACGATGAGATGCACCGCCAGCCCGATCACCGCGATACCCAGCAGGAGACCGCCGTCGACATCGGAGACCTCGCCGAACCGGCCCCACGCCTCGAGCAGAATCCACGCCGCGATCCCCCACAGCACGAGCGCGCTGGCCAGAGAGGCCACGATGTCGGCGCGCTGGTAGCGGAAGGTGCGCCGCACCGCGCCAGCGGGCGCGTCCGATCCGGCCGCCAGCAGCGCCGGTCCCAGGGCCACGCCCAGGGTCAGGCCGTATCCGGCGTCGGCGAGGAGCGCCAGGCTGCCGGACACGATGCCGCCGGCCACCTTGGCAATGGTCACGGCGACGACGAGGGCGAGCAAGATGCGCAGGCTGGTCATGGATTCGGTCCGGTTTGCGAAGGAAAGGGGGTTGGCGGGGCGCGCCGGCTGGCCTCAGCTGGCCCGCGGGGTCGCCCGGTATTTGTCGAACCAGGCCACGATGTTGGCGATCTTGGCCATGAGCTGGCTGGGTCGCCGGCTCATGTCGTGGGAGGCCCCGGGCAGCCGGATCACCGCCGTGTCGATCTCGCGCATCTTCAGGGCGTGGAAGAGCTGGTACGACTCCGACAGCGGCGTGCGCAGGTCCTCCTCGCCGGTGATGATCAGCGTCGGGGTGTTGATTTCGCCGGCCAGGGACAGCGGAGAGAATTCCCAGTAGGGGTCGGGGTTCTCCCAGGGCAGACCGTCATAGCGGCTGAAGTAGTAGCCGTACCAGTTGTCCGCGGTGAGCGTCTTGCTGATCCAGTTGATGACCGGCTTCTGCGCCACCGCGGCGCGGAATCGATCGGTCTTGCCGACGATCCACGCGGTCATGATCCCGCCCGCGCTGCCCCCGGTGACGAAGAGGTTGTTCTCGTCGATGTACCCCCTGTCGATCACCGCGTCGACGCCGGAGATGATGTCGTCGTAGTCCTGGCCGGGATAGTTGTGGTAGAGCAGGTCCGCGAACTCCTCGCCGTAGCTGGTGCTGCCCCTGGGGTTGGGATAGAGGACGACGTACCCCGCGGCGGCGAGAAGCTGCATCTCGGCGGAGAACCGGTCGCCGTAGTTGGAGACCGGACCGCCGTGGATCTCGACGATCAACGGATGGCGCCGCGCCGGGTCGAAGTCCGGCGGCTTGACGATCCAGCCCTGGATGGGACGGCCGTCGAACGACGATTCCCACCAGATCTCTTCCACCTCTCCCAGCGTGCGGTTTGCGAGCAGATCGTCGTTGAGCGCGGTGATGCGCCGCGGTTCGTTGTCGCCGCGAAGGCGCACGGCGACCTCGCCGGGCATGTCCGGGCGGGTCTGGTTGAGCGCGATGCTGCCGTCCCCCGCGACCGAGAACGACCCGCCCCCGTAGGGCCGGCCGTACGAAGTGCCGCCCAGGTCCTCCGCCAGCACGTCGATCTCACCGTCCAGCGTCACGAACCCGACCTTGGAGTTGCCCTCGTCGTCGTACTGGAAGTAGAGGCCGCTGCCGTCCGACGCCCACACCGGGTTCGCGACGCTGCGGTCCAGGCCGCCTGTCAGGACGCGCCCACCGCTGCCGTCCAGGTTCATGACCTGCAGCCGGCTCACCTGGTAGGTGCGCGTGCGGTCCTCGTAGCCGACGAAGGCCATCTGCCGCCCGTCCGGGGAGACCGCGGGGCTCTGGTCGGGACCGGAACGGTCGGTCAGGGCGCGAATCTCCCCGCCCGCAACCGGCGCGATGTACAGCTCGGAGTTCCGGTAGTCGAGCACCCAGTCCGGGTTGCGGTTGGACGAGAACACGAGGCTCCCGCCGTCGGGCGTCCAGGCCGCCGCGCTGGAGTGCTGGAAGTCGCCCGTGGTCACCTGGACCGGGGTGCCCCCCTCCGCCGGGATGACGAAGAGGTGGCTGTAGCCGAAGTCCAGGTAGCCGACCCCGTCCTGCCGGTTCTTGAAGCGGTCCTCCATGATGGGCGGAGCCGCCCACTCGGCCCCCTCGGGCGGGCGCGGCGGCGCCACCAGGCTGGGCGCCGGGTAGGGCACCAGCATGTTGAAGGCGATCCGGCGGCCGTCGGGCGACCAGCGGATGCCGCCCGGCGACTCGGTAAGCTGGGTCAGTGTGGCGGTCTCGCCGGTGTCCATCCAGCGCAGGTGGATCTGCCCACCCGCCGTGTAGGCGAGCCGGGTGCCGTCCGGGGACCAGCGCGGCGATCCTCCCTCGCCCAGGCGCCGGTGCCCGGACCCGTCCACGTCCACGATCCACAGTTCCGACCGGCGCCGGTCGCGCATGATGTCCATCGAGTTGCGCACGTAGACGACCCGGCTGCCATCCGGGGAGATCTGCGGGTCGGCCGCGAACTCGAGCGCAAAGACGTCCATGGGCTCAAAGTGGCTCTGTGCCGCCGCCGGTTGGGCGGTGGCCAGGGTTGCCAGAAGGGCGGCGGCGGCTCCCACCGCCAGCGGGTTTGTCAGGGGGCGATTCTTCTCATCCATCGGCTTGCTCGCGGAATTCAGTTGACGTACAAAGTCCTGCGCAAACTCCACCGGATGGGCGCGGACGGCAACCGGTCTCCTTCGTTTTCGCGCCCACCGCGCTGCCCGTCCCCGAACCGGCTGCCCGGTCCCGGGAAGCCGCAGCCCGGTTCGTCACACAGGTGCCTGACACCTATCCTGCATCCATTGTCGCTCATTCCCAAAGGAGATCGACCGATGAACCGCATCGCATCGCTGCGCGGTTTCCTCCGCGTTCCGCTCCTCCGGCCCGCCCTTCTTCTCGCCCCCGGTTTTGCCGCGGCCGTCCTGCCCTCCTCGCCGGTCCCGGCCTCGGCCGCCCAGGACGCCTACGAGTACCCGGACCCGTTCCCCGGAGGCTACCCGTCGCTCGCGGGTGCCGGTGGCGCGGGACGGATGTACATGGAGAGCTATTTTCCCCCGCCAGTGACGGCTTCCCCCACCTATCCCGCGTGGTCGCCGGACGGTGAAGAACTGGCGTTTGCGTACCAGGGGAGGATCTGGATCGTCCCGGTCGAGGGCGGGACGGCGCGCCAGTTGAGCAGCGGCCCCGGCTATCATTCCCAGCCCAGCTGGTCACCCGACGGGCGCCAGGTCGCCTACGCGGCCGACATCGACCGCAACTTCGACATCTTCGTGGTGGAGGTCTCGACGGGCGCGTCGCGGCAGCTGACCGATCATCCGTTTCTGGACCTCCGGCCCCGCTGGTCGCCCGACGGCTCGCGCATCCTCTTCACCACCGAGCGCGACGGCACCTTCGACCTCTGGGTGTACGACCTGGCGCGCGCGGCCGCCGAGCCGGTGATCGCCGATCCCGACGTGAACGACATGGCCGGCGACTGGGTCGGTTCGAGCGGCGACATCGTCTTCGTGTCCCGGCGTGGCGAGGCCGCGCTGGGCTCGGGCTCGCTCTGGCGCTGGCGCGCGGAGACCGGGGAGTCCGAACTCCTCATCCGCATCGAGACCAACTACCAGGCGGCTCCGGTCGTCGCCTCCCACGGGGGCATCGTCGCGTACATCACCGACGCGTCCGGCAACAACGATCTCTACGCCGTCCCCAGCGCGAAGTCGCTGCGCGGCATCCAGCCGGTGCGCCTCACGCACACGCGCACGGACGAGTACTTCCCGTCATGGTCACCGGATGGCGAGCGCATCGTCTTTGCCCGCAACGGCGGCACCGACGACCAGCCGCGCACCATCGACGGCGGGATGGGCTTCGCGCTGTACACGGTCGGGCGCGGCGGCGGGCAGCCCCGGCGAGTGCGCATCGACGGCTACGCGTGGTCGGAGCCGACCGGCCAGCTGCGGGTGCGCGTCACCGACTCCGGCGGCGAGCTGTTGCCGTCACGCATCTATCTGACGGGCGCCGACGGGCGGGCGTACTTCCCCCACGGCAGCTATCCGCGCGTCGTCAGCGTTACCGAGGACTACTACTTCCACAGCGACGGCAGCTTCACGGTGACCCTCCCCGCCGGCGAGGCGAGCCTGGAAGCCTGGCGCGGCTTCGAATACGAGCCCGTCTCGCGCCCCGTCGAGGTGCGGGCGGGCGAGCACACCATCGTCGAGGTCCAGCTCGACCGCTGGATCGACATGGCCGCCGAAGGCTGGTACTCGGGCGACAACCACATCCATCCCAACTACGGCGGGCACTACTTCATCACTCCCGCCGACCTCGGCGACAAGGCGCGGGCCGAAGACCTGAACGTGGCCAACGGCATGATCGCCAACTACTGGGGCAACAGCCGGGTCGAGGATCTGGAACACTTCCTCGGGCGCCCGCATCCGCATCCGCACGACGACCCCAGGACCATCGTCTACTACAACGAGGAATACCGGCCCAGCTTCTTCGCGCACCTCTCGCTGCTGAACCTGGTCGAACTGATCACGCCCTTCTACATCGGCTCGGTGGGCACCGCCCACCACGCCCTTTATCCCGACAACGCGCACGTTCTTCGCCGCGTCCACGAACAGGGCGGCATCGGTGGCTACGTGCATCCCTTCGGGCTCCGGCACCGCGACCCGGATGCCGCCGGAGCCGGCTCCGCCCGCGAATTGCCCGTGGATGCCATCCTCGGCCTGGCGGACTTCGTGGACGTGGCCTGCATCTGGAGCGACGAGCTGGGAACGGCCGAGATATGGTATCGCCTGCTCAACACGGGATCCCGCATTCCCGCGACGGCGGGCACGGATGTGATGTCGGACATCTGGCGGCACCCGGCGGTCGGCACCACGCGCACGTATGTCCATACCGGCGAGGACCGGCTCGACTACGACGCCTGGGCCGACGCCATGGCGGCGGGACGCGCCTTCGTGACCAGCGGCCCCATCCTCACCCTCGATGTCGCCGGCAGGGGAATGGGCGAGGAACTTCAGGTCACCGCGGGCGAAAGGGTAACGGTGAACGCCACCGCCGAGTCGCTCTTCCGCATGCACCGCCTGGAGATCATCCAGGACGGGCGCGTGGTGCACACGGTCGAGGCCGCCGAAGACGCGAAATCGCTCAGCGCCGAGCTGGAGATCCCGGTCGAGAACTCAGGCTGGATCGCCGCGCGCGCCCTGGGACCGCCACAGCACGGCGCCATGGACAGCTACCTGTTCGCCCACACCAACCCGGTCTTCGTCATCGCCGACGAGGAACCCATCCACTCCCGCGAAGACGCCGCATTCTTCGTGCGCTGGATCGATCAGGTGCTGTACGAACTGCGGTTCATGGACCGCTGGGACGACCCCGCGCACAAGGAAGAGGTTCTCGCCACCTTCGAGGAGGGACGCCGCCTCTATCAGGCTCAGGTGGACGATCCCTGACCGCCTTCTCAGTGCCGGTGGTCCTCGCGTCCCTGGTGCAGGACCACGTGAAGGAGGGTGCCCGCCACGAAGGCTTCCAGGAGGTGGCTGTCGACGGACGCCAGGCCGGTGATCACGCCGGTGCCTACCACGTACCCGGCCAGTGTCGCGGCAATGATGGCACCCACCCCGGCACCGGCTGCCCGCACGCCGTGACGCGGCACCACCAGCCACCATATGAGCAATCCCAGCGCCACCCGGTGAACCACCACCGCGAGGACGAAGGCCGGGGAAGCGCCGGCCGTGAGCGCGCTCCCTTCCAGCAGCGCGTGCACGGAGATGCCCAGCACGGCGAACAGGATGGTCGCGTCGTCGGTGTAGCGGGCCAGGGTATGGGAAAGTCGCTCGACCAGCGCGACCAGCCCGGCCCCGAGCGCCACTACCAGGACGGGCACCATACTCCGTTCGGCCCAGGCGTGCGGCACTACCTGGACCGCCACGAGAAGCGGAAGCGCGACGATGACCGCCGTGTCGAGCAGCCGAACCGTGCGCGGCCGGTGGTGCATCGTGACGTAGATGAGCACCCCGGCCAGCGGAGCCAGCAACGCTGAGACGAGAGGGAGCATGGCCACAAACTAGCCGTTTCGTCTGCTTGCGCGGAGGGTCCGCGCGAGCTATTCCTCTACGGTTAGGCGTCTTCAGGATCGTGGAGAGGAATGTCATGCGCGCACTTGCGGCATCGGGGCTCATCTCGGGACTTCTGCTTGCGAGCGGAAGCAGCTTCGTCGGCCAGGGCGCGGCCGGACCGGATCGGGGACCGGCGACGCGCGCGGGGCAGCCCTCGGCCGCCATCGTCGGCCACGGCTCCGCCACCATTGCCAACGAAGACCTCACCGCCGTGGTCGTCCGCTACTGCCAGGTCTGCCACAACGACTTTCTCCAGACCGGCAACCTTTCCCTGATCGGCTTCGATGTGGCCGCCGCCCCGAGCACGGCGGAGACGGCGGAAAAGATGATCCAGAAGCTGCGCGCCGGAATGATGCCGCCGCCGGGCATCCCGCGCCCGGGAGGCGACACCCTCCAGCTGCTGGTCGAGACCCTCGAAGCCAACATGGACCGGGCCGCTGCGGAAGCCCCCAACCCGGGCGGCCGCACCTTCCAGAGGCTGAATCGGGCCGAGTACCAGAGGTCGATCCGGGATCTTCTGGAGATCGAAATCGATGCGGCGAACTTCCTTCCGCTCGATACCAAGAGCGCGAACTTCGACAACATCGCCGACGTGCAGGCGCTCTCGCCGACGCTTCTGAGCGCCTATCTCAAGGCGGCCAGCGAGATCTCCCGCCTCGCGGTGGGCAACCCGCTCGCGGGGAACCAGGAGACCACCTACCGCATTCCCCGGCTCGCCTCCCAGCGGGAGCGCGTGCCGGGCGCACCCTACGGTTCCAGGGGCGGCACCTCCGTCGTGCACAACTTCCCCGCCGACGGCACCTACGAGTTCAGCGTTTCCTTCCACTACTCCCCGGAAGGCTACCTCTTCGGCCGTAACGAGCCGGGCGAGGCCGTGGACATCTCGATCGACGGCGAGCAGGTCGCGCTGCTTCCCGTCGACCGCTTCATGGGCGAGGTCGACCCCGGCGGCAAGGGCCTGATCCTCGAGACCGGCCCCATCCAGGTGCGCGCGGGTCCCCATCGAGTCTCCGCGGTCTTCATTCCGACCGAGCGCGGCCCGGTGGACGATCTCTTCTCCGCGCACGGACACAGCATCGCCGACACCCAGATCGGCATCGGATACGGGCTCACCATGCCGCCCCACATCCGCGACCTGGTGATCAAGGGACCGGCCAGGGTGACCGGCGTCTCGGACACCCCGAGTCGCCGCAACATCTTCTCCTGCCGTCCCACCGGACCGGACGAGGTGCGGCCGTGCGCCCGCGCCATCATCGAGCGGATCGCGACCGACGCCTACCGCCGGCCGGTGGATGAGGCAGACCTGACCGGGCTGATGGCTTTCTACGACCAGGGTGAGCAGGAGTCCGGCTTCGAAGGCGGCGTCCGTTACGCCCTCGAGGCGATCCTCGCCAGCCCGCACTTCATCTTCCGCTTCGAGGAATGGCCGGAAGGGGTGGAACCGGGCGAAACCTACCGCATCAGCGACATCGATCTGGCCTCCCGCCTCTCCTTCTTCCTCTGGGCGTCGCCTCCGGACGAGGAGCTGGCGAGCGTGGCGCGCACGAATCGGCTTTCGGGACGAACGTTGCGCGAACAGACGCTGCGCATGCTGGCCGATCCTCGCTCAAGCGCGCTCAGCAGCCGTTTCGCGGCGCAGTGGCTGCGCCTGTCGGACCTGGAGAAGCTGAACCCCGACATGGTGCTCTTTCCGGACTACGACCAGCAGCTCGGCGATGCGCTCATCCGCGAGACCGAGCTTTTCTTCGACCACCTGTTCCGCGAAGACCGGCCGGTTACCGAATTCATCACCGCGGACTACACCTTCCTGAACGAACGCCTGGCCACCCACTACGGGATTCCCGGGGTGGTCGGCGAGGAGTTCCGCAAGGTGCAGTACCCGTCGGAACGGCGCCGCGGCGTCTTCGGCCACGGCAGCGTGCTCGCCCAGAGTTCGCTCGCCAACCGCACTTCCCCGGTTCTGCGCGGGAAGTGGGTGATGGAGGTCATCCTCGGCACGCCGCCCCCCCCTCCCCCGCCGGGCATACCCGACCTCGACGAGACCGAGGGTACCGAAGGCACGCGCATGCTCACCACGCGCGAGCGCATGGAAATCCATCGCGCCAACATGGTCTGCAACGCCTGCCACCAGTTCATGGATCCGATCGGGCTGGCGCTCGACAACTTCGACGTGACCGGCCGCTGGCGCATTCGCGAGAACGGCATCGCCCTCGACACCCGGGGCCAGCTCTACGACGGCACGCCGCTCACCAGCCCCACGGACCTGCACGAGGCGATGCTGCGGCTGAAGACACCGGTGCTGCGCAACTTCACGGTGAACCTGATGGCCTATGGCCTGGGACGCCGCGTGGAATACTACGACATGCCCGCCGTGCGACGGATCGTGCGGCGAGCCGAAGAGAACGACTTTCGTCCTTCCGAGTTCATCCTCGGCATCGTCGAGAGCGACGCCTTCCGCATGCGCAGGGCAGCGGAACTGGCTACGGAAGCACAACGCTGAAGGCGCACAACGAGACTACAGGACAGGGCTACCCCGTCACCGACAGGAGCACGACATGAAGTTCATCACCGGAACCCACATTCCGCGGCGGACCTTTCTCCGGGGCTCGGGGGTCGCGCTTGCGCTGCCTCTTCTGGACAGCATGATTCCCGCCGGCAGGCTCTGGGGCGATGTGGCCGCCGAAGTGCAGAAGCCGCGCCTCATCGCCATCGAGAACTCGCACGGAGCCGCGGGGAGCAACGAGTGGGGTGCGACCCAGCACCTGTGGGCTCCCGCGAAGCTCGGTCGCGGCTTCGATCTGAGCCCGAGCGCGCTCCAGCCGCTGGAGAGCTTCCAGGATCGCCTGACCATCATCAGCAACACCGATGTGCGGCAGGCGGAGGCCTTCGCCCCGAAGGAAATCGGCGCCGACCACTTCCGGTCCAGCGCCACCTTCCTAACCCAGGCGCATCCGCGGCGCACCGAGGGATCCGACGTTTACGTCGGCACCTCCATGGACCAGCTCTTCGCCCAGCGTTTCGGCCAGGAGACCGCGATTCCGTCCATGCAGCTCTGCATTGAGAACGTGGACCAGTCGGGCGGCTGCTCGTACGGGTACGCCTGCGCGTACACCGACTCCATCAGCTGGGCCTCTCCCACCGATCCGCTCCCCATGACCCGGGATCCGCGCGTGGCCTTCGACCAGCTCTTCGGAGCCGGAGGCACGCCCGAGGAGCGCGCGCGCCGGCGCCGCACCCAGGCGAGCATCCTCGACTGGGTCACCGAGGAGGTCGCGCGGCTGCGTGCCGCCCTCCCGCCCGAGGACCGGATCCGCATGGAGCACTACCTCGAGGACGTACGCGAACTGGAGCGGCGCATCGAGCGCACCGAGGCCCGCAACACCAGCGGGTTCGAGCGCGAGCTGCCCGAGGCCCCGGTGGGCGTGCCGGACTCCTACACCGAGCACGTGCAGATGATGTTCGACCTGCAGGCGCTCGCCTTCCAGACCGACATGACCCGGGTCTTCTCGCTCAAGATGAGCCGAGACGTGTCGTCGCGCGTCTTCCCGGAGAGCGGCTGTGAAGGGGGCTTCCATCCGCAGTCGCACGCAGCCGGCAACGAGGGCGTGCTGGGCTTCTATCAGATCAACAAGTACCACGTCGGCCTGCTCCCCTACCTGCTCGAGAAGCTCGACAATACGGCGGAAGTGGACGGCACGCTGCTCGACAACACGATGGTCGTGTACGGCTCGCCCATGGGCGACGGAAACCTGCACAACCACCGTCGCGTGCCCTTCATCGTGGTGGGCGGACAGGCCATGGGACTCGAGGGCGGGCTGCACGTCAAGGCTCCGGACGGCGCGCCGCTGGCCAACGCGATGCTCACGCTGCTCCACAGGCTGGGGCTGGACGACCTCGACAGCTTCGGCGACAGCACGGGTGAGATGCTGATGAGGCTTCCCGCCTCCTACGCCGACGACGTCAGCTCGAGTTCCTAGTCGCAGACCCGAGCATCCCCGCGGTGCCGACGGTCACGGAACGAAGAGTGCGCGCACATGAAGGAGGGCCGATGAAGGCCGCATGGAAGATCAACCTGGTGTGTCTGACGCTGCTGATCTCGGCAGCCGTGCCGCCGGACTCGCCGGTGGCCGACGCCGCCATGCGCGGCGACGCCGACGAGGTTCGCGAGCTGCTGCGCGCCGGGGCGGATGTGAACGCGGCCCAGGGCGACGGCATGACCGCGCTGCACTGGGCGGCCGAGAACGGCCAGCAGGAGTTGGCCGACGTGCTCGTGTTCGCGGGCGCGAACCTGGAGGCGGCCACCCGGCTGGGCGGCTTCACGCCCCTGATGGTGGCCAGCCGGGCGGGCCATGCCGGCATCGTGCGCCTGCTGGCGGATGCGGGCGCCAACCTCGAAGCGACCACCGAGACGGGCGAAACCGCGCTCCACTACGCCGCCTGGTCGGGCAACCCGGAGATCGCAGTGGCCCTGGTGGACAAGGGCGCCGATGTGAACGCGCAGGAATCCGCCAATGGGCAGACGCCGCTCATGTTCGCCGCCGCCTATGGCCGGACCGACATGGTGCGCTCGCTGCTCGGGGCGGGCGCGGATCCGTCGATCCAGACCAACGTCATCGACTACCCGGCCATGGCCCGGGAAGACCGCGTGCTCATCAGGCAGCGTGACGCCCGCCTCTCCGCGCTCTTCGGCGAGGACATCATCTCCGACACCCCCGTGGACGGAACCCGGCAGGACGACGACGAAGAAGAGGAAGACGAAGGCGAGGAGGAAGAAGAACGGCCGGCCGGGAGGGCCGCCGTCCGCGGGCAGACCCGGGCGCCGATGTCCTACGATCAGCTGGTGGGCAGGCAGGGCGGCAACACTGCGCTCCACTATGCAGCGCGCGAGGGCCAACACGACGTCGTCAAGACGCTGCTCGACGGCGGAGCCGACATCGACCAGGTCACCGGCGGCGACCTGAGTTCCGCGCTGCTCATGGCGACCCTGAACGGCCACTTCGATCTTTCCATGTGGCTGCTCGACCAGGGCGCCGACCCCAACCTGCAGAGCGACCCGGGCGCCACGCCCCTCTACGCCGCGGTCCACCTGCAGTGGGTCCCCAAGTCCTTCTATCCGCAGCCCACCGCGATCAAGCAGGAGAACACCACCTACCTGGAGCTCATGAAGGCTCTGCTCGACGCCGGCGCCGACCCCAACGTGCGCCTGAAGCGCCACCTCTGGTACACCTCCTTCAACCACAACGTCCTCGGAGTCGACACCTGGGGCGCTACCCCCTTCTGGCGCGCGGCCTACGGCACCGACGTGGACGCGATGCGGCTGCTGGTGGCCTATGGCGCCAACTACACCACCCCGACCTTCCGCCCGCCGGGGCGTCCCTCGACCGGCAACGGCCGCGACGACGGCGAGCCGAAGCCGGATCCCTCGGGACTGCCCGTGGTGCCGATCGGGGGCCCGGGCGTGCAGCCCATCCACGCGGCCTCCGGCGTCGGCTACGGCCTCGGGCTGGCGGGTAATGCCCATCGGCACGCCCCCAACGGGTGGCTCCCGTCGGTGCGCTACCTGGTCGAGGAGCTGGGCGCGAACGTGAACGCGCGTGACTACAACGGGTTCTCGCCGCTCCACAACGCCGCGGCCCGCGGGGACCGGGAACTCATCGAATACCTCGTGGAACGCGGGGCGGACGTCACCGTGCTCACCCGCAAGGGCGAGACCACCGCCGACATGGCGAACGGTCCGGTGCAGCGGGTCACCGTCTTCCCGGAGATTGTGGCGCTGCTGGAGCGGCTCGGCTCGAAGAACAACGACAACTGCGTGTCCTGCTGACGGCTCGGAGGCCTTTCAAGGGGGGCGATTGTCCAGAAGAACAATGAGGGTCTTCGCCGGCGCCGCGGCCATTCTGGTCGCGGCGCTGGTGGTTTGGGGTCCGACCCGCGCGACTTCGCCGCAGTTCCGTCCCGGGCTGCCGATCGAGGCGCTGGCCGAGACCGTGTGGATCGAGGAGTTCGACATCTCGCCCGACGGCGGCCTCCTCGTCTTCAAGTCGGCCGCCGAGGGGTCCTACGACCTCTGGACGGTGCCCACGGCGGGAGGCGAGCCCACCCGCATCACCGCGATGGCGGGCCGCGAGATGGCGCCGCGCTTCAGCCCCGACGGGCGCTGGATCGCCTTCGAGGCCGACTTCGGCGGAACCGACGTGCGCGACATCTACGTGGTGCCGGCCGGCGGCGGGGAGGCGAGACGCCTCACCGAGCACCCGCTCAACGACTCCGGCATCTCGTGGGCGCCCGACAGCCGCCGGATCTACTTCAACACCAGCATGTTCTGGGACAACTCGGTGGCGGCCGTGGATATCGAGACGGGCGAGATCGAGCGGGTGGGACCGGGGGGCAGCGGCCAGCTGTCCGCCGACGGCGCCATGTTCGCCTTCACCCGCAACACCCGTCCGCAAGACGATGCGCAGAGCAACCAGGACGTCTGGGTCATGCCGGCGACGGACGGGGACGCCCGCGCCCTCACCCCCAACACCTTCGACTGGCGCGACACCGAGCCGCGCTGGTCGCCCGACGGCACCCGCCTGGCCTTCATCTCCGACCGCAACGGCTTCAACAACCTGGGCGTGCTGGACGTGGCGACCGGCGAAGCCACCATGCTGCTCACCGAGGATATCGAGCACAGCGAGCCGCGCTGGTCGCCGGACGGCCGCTGGATCTCCTTCACCCGCAATCTCGACTACGACTACCACATCTTCCGCATCCCCGCCGAGGGCGGCGAGCCGGAGCAGCTCACCCACGCGACGGGGGTCAACGGAGGCTCGCGGGCGACCGGCCAGACGCGCGGCGGCCACCTCTGGCACCCGGACGGTGAGCACATCGTCCACACGCATTCGGGGCCTTCGCGGACCGGCGATCTCTGGATCCTCCCGGTCGATGGCGGGGCGCCGCGCCAAATCACCGACCACCAGCATCCCGCCGTCGGCGACCCCGACCTGTTCGTCGAGCCGGAGTTCATGGAGTACACCAGCTTCGACGGTCTCGAGGTCGCCGGACTCGTCTACAAGCCGAAGGGCGCCAGCGCCGGCGATCGCCTTCCGGGACTCTTCTTCTTCCGCGCCAACTCCAACGGACAGCATCCGAAGCAGTGGCATCCGTACGTCCAGTACTTCGTCAGCCGCGGCTACCTGGTCTTCGCGCCCAACTTCCGCGGCAGCACCGGGCGGGGAAAGGCGTACCGGCAGGCGGTGCACACCCACGGGGGCGACCACGACCTGCGCGACGCCTTCATCGGCATGGATCTGCTCGCCGGGCAGGGCTGGGTCGACCCCGGCCGGGTGGGCGCCTTCGGGGGTTCGACCGGCGGCTTCTACACCACCACCGCGGTCACCAAGGACCCCGGCCGCTTCCGCGCGGGCATCGTCTGGTACGGCTCGACCGACCTGGTCACCCTGTCGACCTACGGCGGCATGGAGGGCTGGAACCGCTTCCTGATCGGGCGCACGCCGATGGAGAACCCGCGCAACTACTACGAGCGCTCCATCATCTACCATGCCGACGAAATCGATGTCCCGCTGCTCTTCCTGTACGCACAGGGCGACGGAGCGGCCCGCTTCCAGCAGATCGAGCAGTACGGCATCCAGGCCGAGATCCACGGCAACTGGTACGACTGGGTCGTGTACGGCGCGGAGCCGCATGGCTGGTACCACTGGGGCCCTGCGAGCGTCAGGCAGTCGCTCCAGATCATGAGCGCGATGTTCGACACCTTCATCCTGGGTGACGAACACGATGTTCACGCGATGGCGCAGACCCAGCGCGAGGGCATCCGGATTCAGCGCAACCCGACCATCGAACTCTGGAACTCGCTGGTCAACGGCCAACCCCCGGGCGACGGTTGACCTCAGGCGTTACGAGCCGGGACGGGGCACAGTCGTTCCGCTTGATCCCCGCGCATCCGCAGCGTATTGTGGGCGTTGCTCCGCCCACGTGGTGAGGCAAACTCTTCTTTCGGGCTGACACACAGTCCATCTCTTGTTCGCAGCAGAGGAGGCCACATGGTGCATCCAAGGTCGGATCATATGAATCTGCACGCCGGCATCGCCCGGCTGAGGAGGGCGGCCCTGGCCGCTGCGGCGGTGATTCCGCTTGCGGTGGTCTTCGGGTTCGCGGCTCCCGCGACGCTCGAGGCCCAGGAAAACGGCCAGGTCATCGGCCAGGTGACCGACCAGGCCACCGGCCGTCCCCTGGTCCAGGTGCAGGTCTATCTGGCCGGCACCGGCTTCGGGACGCTGACCCGGGGCGACGGCCGCTTCCTGATCCTGAACGTGCCCGCGGGCAACTACACCCTGACCGCCGAACGCATCGGCATG
This sequence comes from Gammaproteobacteria bacterium, assembly GCA_028819075.1. Taxonomy (NCBI): domain Bacteria; kingdom Pseudomonadati; phylum Pseudomonadota; class Gammaproteobacteria; species Gammaproteobacteria bacterium. The sequence continues at coordinate 161,470 of JAPPMM010000049.1, read as the reverse complement.
CGCACGGCAACGGCGCAGATCACGGTCCAGGGGGGCCAGTCCACCACCGCCGACCTGGCGCTGGAGGAGGAGGCGCTCGGCCTGGACGAGATCGTGGTCACCGGCACCGCCGGGCAGGCGCGCCGCCGCGAGGTGGGGACCTCCGTCGCCCAGGTGGATGTCGCCACCCTGGCCGACCCGGTGCCCGCCGTCGACCAGCTGCTCTCCGCGCGCGCCCCTGGCGTGGTCGCCGTCCGGACGTCCGGAATGTCGGGCTCCGGCTCGCAGATCCGTCTGCGCGGCAACGTAAGCGTGGCGATGTCGAACCAGCCGCTCGTCTACGTGGACGGCGTACGCATCCGCAGTGACGGGCTCGCGCTGAACCACGCGGTGGGTCAGCACGTCGCCTTCGGCCCCAAGGACGTGATGGGGCCGCTGAACGACATCAACCCGAGCGACATCGAGCGCATCGAGATCGTCAAGGGCCCGGCCGCGACCGCTCTGTACGGCACGGAAGCGGCCGGCGGGGTTATCCAGATCTTCACCAAGCGCGGCTCCGGCGGCGACGCGCAGTGGAGCACGCAGGTCGACCAGGGCGTCAACTGGGTACAGGAGTTCGGCCCGCCCAACGCGCCGTACATGAGGCTCGATCCCTGGCTCCGCAACGGCCACCAGCAGCGCTACTCCCTCTCCGTGCGCGGCGGCACCGAGAGCATCTCGTACTACGTGTCGGGCAGCCTCGACGACAACGAGGGCATCCTTCCCAACGACCGCGACGAGAAGTACCTGGGACGCATCAACCTGGGCTTCCAGCCCCGGAGCGACCTCGACATCCAGGTCAATACGTCGATCACACGCCAGCACGTGGAGAACTCGCCCAGCGGGTCGAGCCCGTACAGCATTTCCCACAACGGGTACAAGCGGGCGCCCGCCCGCCAGGCCCACGCCACCTATGTGCGGACGTGGGAGGAGGATGTCATCTGGCGGCTGCTCGACTACGAAATCGACACCGACGTCGACCGCGTGGTGGCCGGCATCACCACGACCTACACGCCGATGCCGCGCTTCACCAACCGGCTCACCCTGGGGATGGACCGCCTTGCCAGCGACATGCGCAACATCCGGCCCTTCGGCTATGTCAACGACCCCACGGGTTCCGTCTCCGACCGCACCTGGACCGCCGAGCAGCTCACCGCCGACTACGTGGGCAGCTTCGACCTGCGCCTCACCGAGAGCTTCCGCACCAGCCTCTCCTGGGGCGGACAGTCGATCGTGGCCCGCGACACCGATCTGGGGGCGAGCACCAACACGCTCCCCGGACCCGGCGAGCACACCGTCACCAGCGGCGCATCCTATCAGGCCCGGGAGGCCCGCTCGCGCGTCGTCAACGCGGGCATCTTCGGCCAGACCCTGCTCGACTTCAGCGACCGTTACTTCCTGACCCTGGCGCTGCGCATCGACGGCAACAGCGCCTTCGGCGAAGACTTCGGCCTCCAGCCCTACCCGCGCGCCACCTTCTCGTGGGTGATGTCGGACGAGGGGTTCTGGCCGCAAGACCTTGGCGAGATGAAGGTCCGGGTCGCCTGGGGACACGCGGGACGCGCCCCCGGGGCCTTCGACGCCGTGCGGACCTGGCAGCCGATCCCCTGGCTCGGCCAGACCTCCTTCAACCCGCTGAACGTGGGCAACAAGGATCTGGGACCCGAGCGCACCATCGAACTCGAGGCCGGCATCGACGGCGTCTTCATGGACGAGCGCCTGAGGATCGGGTTCACCTACTACGATCAGGAGACCCAGGACGCGCTCATTCCGGTGCAGCTGGTCCCGAGCCTCGGCTTCACGGGCTCGCAGCTGCGCAACGTTGGCGTGTTGTCGAACAGGGGCATCGAACTCGACGTGAACGGCACGGTGCTGCAGAGCCGTGCGCTCAGCTGGGACCTGGGGGTCACGCTCTACACCAACAAGAGCGAGGCTGTGGATCTCGGCGGCAACGCCGGCTTCCGCGTGAGCGGAGGTGGATGGCTCGAGGAGGGACACCCGGTTCCCGCCGTTCGCTACGACCGGCTGACGAACCCCGACCAGATCGGGGAGCCCGTCGTGGAACGGAACCACATCTTCGGCCCGAACCAGCCGACGATGACCATCACGCCCAACACCTCCATCGCCCTCGGCGGCGGCATCACGGTCTCGGCGCGCGGCGAGTACCTGGCCGGGCACTACATCTTCGACCGCCAGAGCACCACCTCGGCCCAGCGCGGCCAGGTCAGTCCGCTTTGCGACGACGCCGTGCCCGCCCTCCAGGCCGGACAGCGCGGTCAGCTGACGGCTTTCGACATCTACGCCTGCAGCGGCGAATTCAGCGCACACCTCGTTTATCCCAACGACTTCTTCCGCATCCGCGACCTGACCGTGTCGGCGCCTGTGCCGTTCACCGTCCCGGGAACCACCAACGCCACCCTGACCCTCTCCGTGCAGAATTTCTGGACGTGGAAGAACGAAGACTTCCTCGCCATGGATCCGGAGATGGCCGGCAACAACGGGATGGAGTCGGGAATCACGCGCGCGATCTGGGAGCATCCTCCGCCGCCCGCGAGCTTCATCGCCTCGCTCAGGATGGGCTTCTGATGCGGCGGGCGAACGAGGGGAGAGCCGACAGCGAAAACAGGAAGGAGTCGTTGACGATGCGCATACAGCGAACCACTGCATACAGGCGCCGGATCGCGCCTCTGGTGGCCGTGGCCGCCCTGGCCGCCACCGGGTGCGATCTGGAAGTGACCAACCCCGGCCCCGTTCAGGACGAGTTCCTGAACGACGAACAGGCGTTCCCGTCGGTGCTCCAGGGCGTTCGGCGCGCGAACGCGCTCGCGTACACGCGGCTGGCCTACGACTCGGGGCTGACGAGCTTCGAAGGAACGCCGGGAGGGCTGGTCGACTCGGAGTTCTACAACGGGAAGCTCACCTCCGAGAATGTGGACGATCACTGGGAGCGGGCCCAGCAGGCCCGCTGGATGGCGGAGGACGGCGTGCGCCGGCTGGAAGAGGCTCTGGGCGGCGAGTTCGGTTCGAACCAGATCGCCGGCAGGCTTCTGGTGCTGGCCGGCTTCGCCAACCGGACCCTGGGCCACAACATGTGCATCGCCGTGTTCGATGGAGGTCCGGAGCAGCCCTACACCGACTTTCTGACGCGCGCGGAGGAGTTCTTCACCGAGGCGATCGGCGTCGGCAACGCCTCCGGAGCCTCCGACATCGCGCTCGCCGCCCAGGCCGGGCGGGCCGACGTGCGCATGTGGCTCGGAGACTGGAGCGGCGCCCGGAGCGACGCCACCGGCATCCCCGAGGACTTCGTCTTCCAGTTGCACCACTACGATCTGGACGACTTCCCGGATCCCAACGAGGTCTACTTCCGCGGGGCGTCGGACCCCTGGCGGGAGTACACCATCTGGGGCACCTTCGCCGAGAGCTACTACACCGAGACCGGCGACCCGCGCATGGGGTGGTATGAGATCGCGGACGCCGTCACCATGGTGTACAACCTCCCCTTCTACGTGCAGCTCAAGTTCACGAGCAAGACCGCGCCGCACACCCTCGCGTCGGGACGGGAGATGATCCTGATTCAGGCGGAGGAGATCCTGGCCAACAACCCGGGGAACTTCCAGGCGGCGATGGACCTCATCAACCAGGTTCGGACCAGCGTAGTGAGCGATCACACCGGGGAGGCCCTGCCGCCCGCGACCGCCTCCAACGCGACCGAGGCGTGGACCGCGCTCAAGCAGGAGCGCCGCGTCGAGCTGTGGTTCGACAACCGCCGTTTCGCCGACCTGCGCCGCTGGGGCCTTCAGTCAAGTCCCGGCGCAACGCCCATGGAGGACATGTCGGGGCGCAGCAACTGCTTCCCCGTGGGGGTCAGCGAGATCGACACCAACTCGAACCCTCTGAATCGGGTGAGCTGACTGAAGCCCGGGCGGGGGGCCCGCCGGGAGGTTTTGTGCGAACAGGTACGGTCGACGCCGGGCAGGACGTCATCTTCGACTGGAACCAGTTGTACAAGCGGGCTCCCCTCGCACCGGGCCGCTTCGACCTGGTGGACGAAACCCTGAGGGACGGTCTCCAGTCCCCTTCGGTAACCGATCCCACCATCGAGCAGAAGATCGAGCTCATCCACCTAATGGAAGACCTCGGCATCCGGATGGCGGATGTCGGGCTTCCCGGGGCAGGCAAGCGGGCGCGGGACGATGTCCGGGCCCTGGTAGAAGAGATCCGCGACAGCGGCATGAAGCTCAAGCCGATGTGCGCCGCCCGCACCATGGTGCGCGACGTGGAGCCGGTAGCCGACATTGCCCAGCGGACCGGCGTGCCGATGGAGGTCTACACCTTCATCGGCTCGAGTCCCATCCGCCTCTACGTCGAATCCTGGAGCGTCGACACGCTTCTGCGGCGCATCGACGAGACCGTGACCTTCGCCATGCGCGAAGGCCTCGAGGTGTGTCTGGTCACGGAGGACACCACGCGCTCGCGGCCGGACGTGCTGGATCCCATCTTTCGCGCCGCCGTCCGCCTGGGGGTGCGTCGCCTGTGTCTCTGCGACACCGTGGGACACGTCACCCCGGACGGCATGAAGAACCTGTTCGACTGGACTCACTCGCTCATCCGTGGCCTGGGCGAGCCGGTCGAACTGGACTGGCACGGCCACAACGACCGCGGCCTGGGGGTCACCAACGCCATCCTGGCCATCGAATACGGCGCCACCCGGGCCCATGGGACGGGTCTGGGCGTGGGCGAGCGGGTCGGAAACGCCTCCATCGACCAGATGCTGCTGAACCTCAAGCTGCTGGGCGAGTGGGACCACGACCTGTCGAAGCTCGGCCGCTACTGCCAGGCGGTGTCACGCTATTGCCGGGTGGACATCCACCCGAGCTACCCCATGGCTGGCCGCGACGCCTTCCGCACGGGCACAGGGGTGCACGCAGCGGCGATCATCAAGGCGCTGAAGCGAGGCGACCGCAACCTCGCCGACCGGGTGTACTCCGGCGTCCCGGCCAACTGGTTCGGGCGCGACCAGGAAATCGAGATCGGCCACATGAGCGGACTGTCGAACGTCAGCTACTGGCTGGCCTCGCGCCGCATTCCCGTCGACGACGAACTGTGTTCCGCGATTCTGGCGCGCGCGAAGGCGTCCAATCGCGTCCTGACCGACGAAGAGGTCATGGATATCGTGCGGGAGCACCGCGGCGATCCGGTGGAGGAGGCGATCGCGGAGGGTTAGAGAGCGGCCGTGTCGGCGATCACCCACCCAGTCGGAGCGACCACCCCGTCATGAATTCCGTGATGGGTCCGCCCGAGGTCCCCGCAGGTTCGCCCTCGATCGACAGGAGCAGCCCCACACCGAGCGCCGCGCCGACGGCCACCGAGACCCAGGTGCGGGTCCGGTCCAGCTCCCTGCGGGCGATGGCCTCGATGTCGGATACCGGGAGTGCAATCGGATCCGTCGTCACCGATCCCAGCTCCGGGAGCAGGTTGAGACGCCCGGCGTCCATGTCGACCACGGTGCCTTCGACCTGCGTTCTCCTCTCCAGTTGCGCCGGGAGGCGGTCGACGGCCTGCTCGAACACGCGCAGCCGCACCGCTTCTCCCGGCGCCACGGCCTCCACCCCCACCTGGGTATAGGTGTAGCAGCCGGCCGCGAGCGGCAGCGCGAACGCGAGCAACACCCGCAGTCCGCACTGAAGGCTCCGGCATCGGAAGGGCTGGACCGGGTTGCCGGGCTTCATGGGCGAACACCTCGGGCGAGGGCTGCGGGGCGAAACGGGAGACAGCGCGCCTCCCAAGGTAATAGCGTGGTCGGGAGAAGTAACGTTGGATGTCGGAGCACCGGATCCGGACGGGCAACGCTTCGTGGCCAGCGGCTGTCCAAGAAACTGCACGACCGTGTACCGATCCGGGCAATCCCGACTGCGGGGCGCCCGACCAACATCACGCCCCAAAAGGAGCTGATCCCACGATGTCCCGATTGATCGCCCTTGCCTTCGCCCTCACACTGGCGTCCGTTCCCGCTACCAGGGCTTCGGCTCAGACTTCCTCCGACTTCTCGGCCGTCCTGGGCGCCTGGGAGATGACGCTCGAGACCCCGCGCGGCAGCGTGACCCAGACGCTGACCTTCGCCGCAGACGGCGACGCGCTCACGGGCTCGGCCACGGCCCGCAACGGGAGCACTCAACTTCAGAATGTCGCTTTCGAGGATGGCCGGATCACCTTCCAGGTCACGCGCACACTGCGGAATCGCGAGGTCACGCAGAGCTACAGCGCGACCATTCAGGGTGATCAGATGACGGGCACGGTCTCGGGCGCCCGCGGCGGAGATCGGGAATTCACCGCGGTGCGTTCCACCACCTGACCGCGTCCGGGCGCGCGCGACCGCCCATTTCGCGTTAGCATCCCCCACTGCATTGCTCCGCCGCCGCCTGGCTGGCGGTAAGGGGCGAGCGCAACCGGGATCCACCAACGCGGGAGGAAACCATGGCCGGGCTGTCGCGACGCGCGTTCGTGGGGACGGGGGCCGCCGGCGCGGCCGGGGCCTGGCTGACGGCGTGTGGGCAGAGTACGCCGCAGACCGATGACGGCACCCTTCCGGCCCCACCGGACGACGCCCCCCTCGCCCGCCCGGACGGGGTCGACGACCCCGCGTGGGCGCATGTACGGGCCGCCTTCGACCTTGAAGCAGGCACCGCCTACATGAACAACGCCGGCCTGGGCATGCCTCCCGGGAGCGTCGCGCGAGCGGTCGCCGACGGCTACCAGGCGGTCTCGCGCGAACCCCGGAGGGCCACAGGCGAACTCCGCGAACTCGTCGCCGGCCGGGTCCGTCCCGGGCTCGCGGCCTTCCTGGGCGCCGACGAGGGCGAGCTTTCCCTGACCCGCAACGCCACCGAGGCGCTTCACCTCAGCGCCGCCGGCTTCGACCTGCACCCGGGCGACGAAGTCGTCTTCACCACCCAGGAGCACCCGGCTGGCCGCCGCCCCTGGCAGCTGCGGGCCGCCCGGGACGGCATCGTGACCCGGGAGGTGTTCATCCCCAGCCCGCTTTCCGGCGCGGCCGAGGTGGTTGAGGCCTTCGAGGCCGCGCTCACTCCCCGCACGCGCGTGATCGCCTTCTGCCATGTCACGCGCGGCGGCCACCTCTATCCGGTCCGCAGGCTTGCGGCGCTAGCGCGCGAACGCGGGATCTTCTCGCACGTGGACGGCGCGCAAGCGGTGGGCATGTTCCCGGTCGACCTTCACGACATGGGGTGCGACACCTATTCGGCCAGCCTGCACAAGTGGTTCCTGGGCCCCATGGGTACCGGTTTTCTCTACGTGCGCGCGGGCGCGAGAGAGCACATCCGCTCCGCCTTCGCATACGACGCCACGCCCGAGAACCCCGCCTTCGAGCCTCCCGGCACCAACGATCTGCCCGTTCGCGCCGCCCTGGCCGCCTCCCTCGCGTTCATGGAACAGGTGGGCATCGACGGCGTCGCAGCCCGCACGCGCTTCCTCTCCGACTACCTGAAGGAGCGCCTCGCCGACCTGCCGGGGGTTCGCCTCGTCAGCGGTGCAAACCCCGAGACCAGCGGGCCCGCATCGACCATCTTCGAGATCGAGGGCGTCGACGCCGTCGCCTCGGTGCCGGTCGTCGCCGAGCGCGCCTCCATCCACATCGACGAGCACCGCCGCGACGGCCACGAGGCCATCCGGGTTTCCACGCACGTGTACAACACCACCGCGGAGATCGACCGCCTCATCGAAGCGCTCGCAGACCTGCGGCCGGCGTAGCAGCCCACCTTGCTCAGGACGCATCCGTCCCGGCCGTGATCTCCACCACCGGCCTCGCCAAGTCCTTCGGCGATCGAACGCTCTTCAGCAATGTCGCGCTGCGCCTCCAGCCCGGCGAGCGCTACGGGCTCGTGGGCGCCAACGGATCGGGGAAAACCACCCTTCTCAATATCCTGAGCGGCGATGTGGAACCATCCGAGGGCGCGGTCTCCATCCCGCGCGGACTCCGCCTCGGGGTGCTTCGCCAGGACCAGTTCGCCTACGAGGAAGAAGAAATCCTCCGCGTCGCGATGCGCGGGAACCCGGTGCTCTGGGAAGCCCTGGCGGCCCGCGAGGCGCTGCTCGCGCACGTTCAGGCGGGCGGGGAATTCGACGCGGACCGCTTCTCACGCCTCGAGGAGGTCGTCGAGCGCTACGACGGCTATACCGCGGAAGCCAGGGCCGCCGCCATCCTCGAGGGACTGGGCCTTCCCGCCGCCTGCCACCGCGATCCGCTCTCCACGCTCTCCGGGGGATTCAGGCTGCGCGTACTCCTCGCCCAGGTGCTCGCCGGCGCCCCCGACGCGCTCCTGCTCGACGAGCCCACCAACCACCTCGACATCCTCTCCATCCGCTGGCTGGAGAAGTTCATGCGCGACTTCAAGGGTCCGCTGGTGGTCATCTCCCACGATCACCGCTTCCTCGACAACATCGTCACCCACATCCTGGACGTCGACTACGAGACCGTCCTCGCGTATCCCGGGAACTACAGCGCTTTCCGGAAGAGCAAGCGGGCCGAACACGAACGGCGCGAGAAGGAGATCGTGCGCCGCGACCGGGAGATCGCACACCACCAGAAGTTCGTGGACCGCTTCCGCGCGAAGGCCAGCAAGGCCCGCCAGGCGCAGAGCAAGCTGAGGCTCATCGAGAAGAAGGCCGCGTCGCTCGAGACGCTCCCCGGCAGCTCCCGCCGCTATCCTGCGTTCCGGTTCGAGCCGGTCCGGGCCAGCGGACGCGAGGTCTTCGAAGCCAGAGGACTGCGCAAGTCCTTCGGCGATAACCAGGTTCTCCACGGCGTCGACTTCGGCGTCCGCCGCGGCGATCGCCTGGCCATCCTCGGCCCCAACGGCATCGGCAAATCCACCCTGCTCAAGATCGCGCTCGGCGAAATGCCAGCCGACGCCGGATCGGTGCGCTGGGGATACGAGACCCACGTCGGCTACTTCGCCCAGGACCACGAGGAACAACTCGACGAACCCGGACGCACGGCCCAGGACTGGATATGGGACGCCTGCGCGGGCCGCGACATCGGCTACGTCCGCGCGCAGATGGGTCTTGTGCTCTTCAGCGGAGACGAAGCCGCCAAGCCCCTCTCGGCGCTGTCGGGAGGAGAAGCCGCCCGCCTGGTGTTCTGCCGCCTCGCCATCCAGCAGCCCAACGTGCTCGTCCTCGACGAACCCACCAACCACCTCGACCTGGAGTCCATCGAGGCACTGGTGGAAGCCCTGAAGGGATTCGCCGGCACGCTTGTCTTCGTCTCCCACGACCGCTGGTTCGTCAGCCGGCTTGCGACCCGCATCCTCGAGATCACGCCGGGCGGCGTGCGGGACTACCCCGGCACCTACGACGAGTACGTCCACGCCAGCGGGGACGATCACCTGGATGTCGACACGGTGGTGCTGAAGGCGCGGCGGGAGAAGCGAAAAGACCGGGGAGCAGCCGCACCGCCTCCCTGGAGGCACCCCTCGAGCAAACCCCGCGCGCCCGACCCGGCCACCGAAGCCAGGCGCGACCGCGCGTTCGCCCGTCTCGAAGCCATCGAATCCCGGCTTGCCGAAATCGATGCAACCTTTGCCGACACGGCCTTCTACCAGGACTCCGACCCGGCGGGAATCCGGGAACTTCAGGCCGAGCGCGAACGGCTCGCCACGCAGGCCGAGCGCCTCACGGAGGAGTGGATGGCCCTCGAGGAGGAAATGGAAACGCGCTAATGGCGAAGCCCGGGGTTTCGCTGTAGAATCAAGGCTGCGGGGTTGTCTCCGCCCGGGTTGGCGTGTGTCCCGCAGGTACGGGCCTGCGGGCGGAAGACTTCGAGCATATCCGCACCCGCCACGGGCGGGGTCAGTCAGAGAAGCGGGGACGAGCGCATGAAAGCAATTGCATCGATGGCGATCGTGGCGGGCATCGGGTTGGCGGCTGCCGGCACCGGCGATTTCGGGAACGCCACCTCGACGTTCCAGCCCGGCGACGCGGAGTACGGGGTCGCCCGGATGTTGGCGGACGATGCGTCCGGTGCCGCCGATCTGCCCGACGCCACCCTCACCGCAGTCGTTCAGCGCTACTGCCAGGTCTGCCACAACGACGCGCTGCTAACCGGCAACCTGTCGCTGGCCGGCTTCGACATCGACGACCTGGCCGCGCGCGCCGTGACCGTGGAGAAGATGATCCTCAAGCTGCGCGCCGGGATGATGCCCCCGCCGGGGATGCCCCGCCCCGTCGGCGACACTCTCGAGCTCCTGGTCAGCACGCTCGAGGATCGAATGGACGCCGCGATCGCGGCCAACCCCAATCCCGGCGCCCGTTCCTTCCAGCGCCTGAACCGCGCGGAATACGAGCGCTCGGTCAAGGACCTCCTCGATCTCGACATCGACGCGGGCGAATACCTTCCGCTCGACACCAAGAGCGCGAACTTCGACAATATCGCCGACGCCCAGATGCTCTCGCCCACCCTGCTGGAGGCCTACCTGAACGGGGCCAGCGGCATCGCGCGGCTTGCCCTGGGCGATGCGGCCGCCACCGCGAGCGAGACCCAGTACCAGGTCTCCCGCTGGGCCTCTCAGACCGAGCGGGTGGAGGGTGCCCCCTACGGTACCCGCGGCGGCATCAGCGTCGAGCACAACTTCCCCGCCGACGGCGAGTACGTCTTCCGGGTCTCGTTCCACCACGAAACCACCGGAACCCTGGTCGGCAACGGGCGCAACGCGCTGCACACGGACGAATTTCCCGAGCAACTCGAGATCTCCGTCGACGGCGAGCGGGTGGCGGTCCTCGAACTCGACCGCTGGATGCACGTCTCCGACCCCAACGGCGTCGAGATGCGCACCGACCCGGTGTTCGTGCGTTCCGGCAACCACCGCGTGACCGCCGCCTTCCTGAAGTACGCGGAAGGCCCGGTCCAGGACCTGATCTCCCCGCACGACTGGTCACTCGCGAGCACGGCCATCGCCGGCACGTACGGCCTGCTGGCGCTGCCGCATCTGCGCGACCTGGTCATCGGCGGCCCCTTCAACCCCACCGGGGTGTCGGAGACCGCCAGCCGCCGGGCCATCTTCACCTGCCGGCCCACGGAGCCCTCGGAGGAGACCGCCTGCGCGACCGAGATCATCTCCCGGCTTGGGCAGAAGGCGTTCCGCCGGCCGTTGGTCGACGAGGACATGACCGCCCTGATGGCGTTCTTCCGCACCGGCGCCGAGGAGGGCGGTTTCGAGGCGGGCATCGGTACCGCGCTCGAAGCCATCCTCGCGAGCCCGCATTTCGTCTTCCGCTTCGAGGAGCCGCCTTCGAGCACGCGCGCCGACGGAGGCTACCGGATCCGCGACATCGACCTCGCCGCGCGCCTGTCGTTCTTCCTGTGGGGCACCGCGCCCGACGACGAGCTGATGGAGGAGGCGGTGGCAGGCCGGCTGTCGGATCCGGCGGTACTCGACGCCCAGGTGACGCGCATGCTGGCCGACCCGCGCGCCGAGGCGCTGGGAACGCGCTTCGCCGCCCAGTGGCTGCGCCTTCAGGACCTGGAGAAGATCAACCCCAACGTTCGCCTGCAGCCCGATTTCTACCAGCAGCTGCGCGAGTCGATGTACCGCGAGACCGAACTGTTCTTCTACAACCTGGTTCGGGAGGACCGCAGCGTCTTCGATCTGTACAACGCGGACTACACCTTCGTGGACGAGCGGCTGGCACGGCACTACGGCATCCCGGATGTGGCAGGCGATCATTTCCGCCGGATCGAGTACCCGGACGAAAACCGGCGCGGGCTGTTCGGCCACGGCAGCATTCTGACCCTCACCTCGCACGCCGGGCGCACCTCGCCGGTGCTACGGGGCAAATGGGTCATGGAGGTGCTGCTCGGCACGCCGCCGCCCCCTCCGCCGCCGGGCGTGCCCGACCTTGAGGAAACCGAGGAATCGGCGGATGGGCGAATGCTGACCACCCGCGAGCGCATGGCGATGCATGCCGCCAACCCGGTGTGCAACGCCTGTCACCAGTTCATGGACCCCATCGGACTTGCTCTCGACAACTTCGGGGTCTCCGGGAAGTGGCGCATTCGCGAGAACGGCATGCCCCTCGACACCCGGGGAACGTTCTACGACACGACGCCCGTCTCGAGTCCGGCGGAGCTGCGGGAGGCACTGCTCAAGCGCCCCGAACCCCTGATCCGCACCTTCACCGCCAACCTCATGGCCTACGCGCTGGGACGACGGGTCGAGTACTACGATCAGCCGCGCATTCGGGCCATCGTACGCGAAGCCGAGCAACAGGATTACCGCATCTCGGCGTTCATCCGGGGCGTCATCGAAAGCGATGCCTTCCAGATGAGCGGACCCGAGCCCGCGGTCGCGGAAAGCCAAGGAAGCTGACAAGCCATTTCAGTGGAGACATCGATGCACTTCATCACCGGAAAGCACATCCCCCGGCGCACCTTCCTGCGGGGCGTGGGCGCCACCGTCGCGCTGCCCATGCTCGACGCCATGATCCCGGCGGGCCGCACCTGGTCGCGGGCGGCACGCAACGACGATCCCACCCGGCTCATTGCCATCGAGATCGTCCACGGGTCGGCCGGCGCCAACGAGTGGGGCGCCACCCAGAACCTCTGGTCTCCCGCCGCGACGGGGAGCGACTTCGATCTGGGCCCCAGTTCGCTCGCCCCGCTGGAGCGCTATCGCGACTACCTGACGATCTTCAGCAACACCGACGTCGCGAACGCCGAGGCCTACCAGCCCAAGGAGATCGGCGGCGACCACTTCCGGTCGAGCGCCGTCTTCCTCACGCAGGCGCACCCCAAGCAGACCGAGGCCTCCGACGTCTACGTCGGCACCTCGCTCGACCAGTTGCACGCCCGGCGCTTCGGGCAGGAGACGCCGATCCCGTCCATGCAGCTCTGCATCGAGAACGTGGATCAGGCCGGCGGGTGTGCGTACGGCTACGCCTGCGTCTACACCGACACCATCAGTTGGGCCTCCCCCACCGAGCCGCTGCCGATGATCCGCGATCCGCGCATCGCGTTCGACCAGCTCTTCGGCGCAGGCGGAACCGCGGAGGAGCGCGCCGCCCGGCGCCGCACCAGCCGCAGCATCCTCGACTGGATCGCCCGCGACGTGGCCAGGTTGAAGCAGGATCTCCGGCCCTCGGACCGGCAGCGCATCGACCAGTACCTGGAGAACGTGCGCGAGATCGAACGCCGCATCGAGCGCATCGAGGCGCACAACACCAGCGGAGAGCCGCGGGAGCTCCCCGAAGCCCCCGCCGGGGTCCCGGACTCCTTCACCGAGCACGTCGAGACGATGTTCGACCTGCAGGCGCTGGCCTTCGCCTCCGACATGACGCGCGTCTTCTCCTTCAAGCTGGGAAGGGACGCCTCTTCGCGGGTCTATCCCGAGAGCGGCACCGACAAGCCCTTCCATCCGGCGTCGCACCACGGCGGAAACCCGCAGGGGGTGCTCGACTTCGCCACGATCAACAAGTACCACGTGAGCATGCTGCCCTACCTCATGGACCGCCTGCGCGAGAACATGGAGGGCGACACGCACCTGCTCGACAAGACCATGATCGTCTACGGCTCGCCCATGGCCGACGGGAACCTGCACAACCACCGCAGATGCCCGCTGATCACCCTGGGCGGGTCCAACGGCAAGGTCCAGGGCAACCTGCATCTCAAGGCTCCCGACGGTACGCCCATGGCCAACGTCATGCTGAGCCTGCTGCACGCCCTCGGCCACGACGACGTGACCAGCTTCGGCGACAGCACCAGCGCGTTCCCTCTGGGGATGCCGGGCGTGCTGGCCGCACAAAGCAGCTCTTGAAGTCACAGAACATTTCCTGAGAACGAGCGCATTCCGATGGAGAGGAAGGCGATGATACAGCTTCCGCGCACGATTGCCACGCTGCTTCTGACCCTCGTGGTCCTGGCCGCCGCGCCGCCGCCGGACTCCCCGGTCGCGGACGCCGCCATGCGCGGCGACCTGGATGCGGTGCGCTCGCTGATCAACCAGGGTGCCGACGTCAACGGTGCCCAGGGCGATGGCATGACCGCGCTGCACTGGGCGGCCGAGAACGGCAGCGCCGCCACCGCCGAACTGCTGCTCAGCGCCGGAGCGAACCTGTCCGCGGTCACCCGGCTGGGCGGCTACACCCCCCTGCACCTGGCGGCCAAGGCCGGAAGCGCGGAAGTCGTGCGTGCGTTTCTCGAGGCGGGATCGAACCCGCGCGCCGCCACCACCACCGGAGGCGCCACCGCGCTGCACTTCGCCGCCGCCGCCGGCAGCGGTGAAGCCGTAGAGACGCTGATCGACCACGGCGCAGATCCGAACGCGACGGAATCCGCTTGGGGGCAGACGCCCCTCATGTTCGCGGCGGCGACCGACCGCGCCGGAGCCATCCACGCCCTCATCGACGGCGGGGCGGATCCCTCCATGACCGCCCGCGTGATCGACATCGCGGCGCGTGACGGAGAAGACCGCGAGGCGCAGCGACGCCGCGACGAGCGGGTGGAGGCGCTACAGCAGCTGCAGGGCGGGACCGGCGGCGGGCGCCCTGCCCAGGCCCAGCCCGAGCCCACGGTCAGCACCCTCCTGAACCCGGACGAGCCCCCGCCATCGCTGGCGCGCGACCTTGACCGGACGGTGCCCCAGCCGCTCTCCCACGCGGACCTGGTCGGCCACTACGGCGGGCTCACCGCGCTGCTGATGGCCGTGCGCGACGGCCGGCGTGCCGCCGCCGAGGCGCTCCTCGACCGGGGTGCCGACATCGACCGGGTGAGCGCCGGAGACGGTACCAGCCCGCTCCTCATGGCCACGCTGAACGGGCACTTCGACCTTGCCCGGGTCCTTTTCGAGCGCGGCGCCGACATCACCCTGGCGAGCGACGCCGGGGCGACCCCCCTGTACGGGGTCCTCAACACCCAGTGGATCCCCAAGTCACGGCATCCGCAGCCGACCGACTACACCCAGCAGGAGACCACCTACCTGGATTTGATGGAAGCCTTCCTGGAGGGTGGCGCCGACCCCAACGTGCGCCTCCACAAGACCCTGTGGTACACGGAGTTCGGGCGCAGCTTCCTGAGCGTCGACCGCATGGGCGCGACGCCCTTCTGGAGAGCGGCATTCGCTCTTGACGTCACGGCGATGAAGCTGCTGGTGGCGCACGGGGCCGACCCCCACATCCCCACGGTGAACGCCCCGAGGCGCTTCCGCCGCGGCGGCCGTGCCGACATGTCCGGGCTGCCCCCCGTCCCGATCGGCGGACCAGGTTCCTGGCCCATCCACGCGGCGTCGGGCATCACCTACGGCGAAGGCTTCGCCGCCAACGTCCACCGCCACGTACCCGAGGCGTGGGTTCCCGCGGTGCGCTACCTGGTCGAGGAGCTGGGCGCCGACGTAAACGCCCGCGACCGCAACGGCTACACCGCCGTGCACCACGCCGCCGCCCGGGGAGACAACGAGCTGATCCTCTACCTGGTCAGCCAGGGCGCCGACGTCACCGCCGTGAGCCGGAGCGGCCAGACCACCGCCGACATGGCGAACGGTCCGGTACAGCGCATCCTGCCCTTCCCGAGCACGGTCGAACTGCTCGAGTCGCTCGGATCCCACAACAACAACAACTGCGTCGCCTGCTGACCCGGGAGCCCTGCTCAGGGTTCTCCCGCGGATTCCAGGAGGGAGAAAACGAATGACTGCAACCACGTGTGTACTGCGCCGGTGCGGCAATCTCGCGGCCATGTCGGTGCTTCTCCTCGCCGTCGGAGGGTGCTTTTCCTACTCGACGGTGCCGCTGGAGACGATTGCCCCCGACCAGCAGGCGCGCTTTGTCCTCGACCAGGAAGCCTTCGGACGAGTGATGAACCAGGCCGCCATGGAGGGATTTCCGGTCCAGATGATGAACCTGTCCGGCAACCGCATCAGCGGCCGGGTGGCAGAGATCTCCGCCGGAACCCTGACCATCCAGCTCCGGGGCGCCGGGGCGTCGGTGCTGACCACCCGGATCGATACCCGCGCGATTCAGGAGGCGGCGGTCAGGGAGTTCGACCGCAACAACACCATCATCACCGTCGCTGCGGGCGTGGGCGCGTTCGCACTCATGATCCGGGGCGGCGTGATTCCGGCCGGCACGACGGACAACCCGGACATAGACCCGGAGAACATGATCGGCCTGCGGCTTTTTTCGATCGCCGTCCCGTAGGTAGCCGACTGCCGAGCCATTGCGTCCAGGCTCCGAAAAGGTTCAGGCGTAACCCGGGGCTGACGGTCTTCAGCGAATCGACAACAGGGGGCCCCTTGCGCGTCACGCGAAGGGCGTCCATTCTGATCGGGTTGCACCCGGAGGCCGGGCAGGGCTGTGTGTACCTTACGCGCACTGGCTCAGGTGGCGGTCGTTCCGGGAGGGGGCGGAGGGGACTTTAAACGGTGGCGGGAAGCCACCCCAGAGAAGGAGAGTGTTATGCGAGTCATCAGGCTACTAACCCTTACTCTGCTGCTGGGGGCCACATCGTGGTCGTTCGCGGAGGCACAGGTGCCCGCGAACGGCGATGTGAGCGCCCAGGCGGTGGACCGGGCCGCCAGGTCTCTCGGCAACGCCCTGGGAATCCGCACCCTGGAGGCGACCCCCATTGTGGGCTCCCTCACCGGACTGGTGACGGACGCCGGCTCCGGCCGTCCGCTTTCCGCCGCCCAGGTGTTCATCGATGGCACCGGGCTCGGCGGGCTCACCAACGCGTCGGGGCGGTATCTCATCATCAACGTGCCGGCGGGCACCCACACCCTGCGTGTCGAGCTGATCGGCTACACCAGCGCGGCGCAGGAGGTCACGGTCGCCGACGACCAGGCGACGACCGCCGACTTCGGGCTGAACGAAGAGGTCATCGACTTCGACGAGATCGTCGTCACCGGGACCGCGGGCCAGGCCAGGCGGCGCGAGGTCGGCAACGCGATCGAGCAGGTCAACATCGCCGAGGTCGCCGAGCCCGTGACCGACGTCGGCCAGCTCCTGCAGGCCCGCGTCTCCGGCGCGCGCATCCAGTTCAGCTCCGGCAACTCCGGTTCGGGCGCCGACATCCGCCTGCGCGGCAACGTGAGCGTCGCCCTCAGCAACCAGCCCCTCATCTACATCGACGGGATGCGCGCCAAGAGCGAGCCGACCTCGAGCCAGAACGGGGCCGAGGATCCCTACAGCCCGCTCAACGACCTGAACCCCGACGACATCGACCGCATCGAGGTCATCAAGGGGCCCGCGGCCACCACGCTGTACGGCACCGAGGCGGCGGCCGGCGTGATCCAGATCTTCACCAAGCAGGGCGGCCAGGGCGCCCCGCAGTGGACCGCAGAGGTGCAGCAGGGCTACTCCTACTTCCGTCCCTTCGGGACCGATGAGGTGCCCTACCTGTGGCTCGACCAGGTCTTCCGGAACGGGCACCGCCAGCGCTACTCCATGCAGGTCCGGGGCGGCACCGGCGACATCGGCTACTTCGTGTCCGCGGCGTGGAGCGACAACATCGGCGCGGTGGAGACCGATTCCGAGAACAGGCTGAATCTCCGTGCCAACACCACCTTCCGGCCGCACGAGGACGTGCTCATCCAGTTCAACAACACGCTGGCGCGCACGAACCTGCAGCAGGCGCAGATGGGCAACTCGGTGACGTCGATCATGATGTCCGCCATCCGCGGCCCCCGGAACTACATGGCCGGGCGCCGCGACCAGGAGACGCTCCGCCTCCTGCTCTCGGAGGACTACAACAACCAGATCACCCGCGCGGTCACCGGCCTGACGGTCAACTACACCCCGGGCACCGACTTCACGCACCGCCTCACCCTCGGGTACGACTTCTCCCAGGACGACCACTTCAACGATCAGCAGCACTGCTGGCTCTGCCCCATCGGCATCATGAGCGACTTCTCCGACTACATTCAGGGCGGAGAGCAGCGGCGCGGCATGTCGCAGAACACGGTGGTGAGCTTCGACTACGTCGGCAGCTGGGGCTTCAACCTCGCCGACAACATCCGCAACACGCTCTCGTTCGGCGCCCAGGGCGTCGAGAACGAGATCGAGAACACCGAGAACGTGGTGCGCCACTACCCCGGTCCGGGCGACTTCACGCTGTCGATCGGCGCCACGCGTCAGAGCATCAGCCAGAACCGGCTGCGCATCGTCACGGGCGGCTTCTTCGCCCAGAACCAGTTCGGCATCGACGACAAGTACTTCCTGACCGTCGGCGCCCGCGTGGACGGCAACAGCGCCTTCGGTGAGGAGGTCGGCTTCGCACTCCTCGGCGACGACTTCCGCTTCGACGTCTACCCGAAGGTCAGCGCCTCCTACGTCATCTCGGACGAGCCATTCTGGCCCGAGACGTTCGGCCAGGTGAAGCTCCGCGGCGCCTACGGCCTCGCCGGCCGCGCTCCCGGCGCATTCGACAAGGTGCGCACCTGGAGCGCGATCGGTTACGGCACAGGTGGCGAGCAGGCCTACTGGCCGTCCCGCCCGGGCAACGACGCGCTGGGCCCCGAGCGCACCACCGAGTACGAGTTCGGCATGGACGGCGCCTGGCTGGACGGCCGCTTCAGCGCCGAGGTCACCTACTATCGCCAGAGAACCTCGGATGCCCTGTTCTTCGTCACCTCGCCCGACAGCGAGGGGAACTGGGCCTCCCAGCTCACCAACGTGGGCGAGCTGGAGAACAAGGGCTACGAACTCATGACCAACACCACGGTGCTGGACATGCGCTCGTTCCGCTGGGATCTCGGCCTCGGCATCGCCACCAACTTCAGCAAGACGCTCGACCTCGGTGGCTCCGCCCCGTTCGGCGTCGGCGAGTACGGCTGGGTGATCGAGGGCGAGCCGGTGCCCGTGATCAACGCCTACCGGGTCATGAACCACAACGACCTGGCCGATCCCGTCTTCTCCGACGGACGCGCCGTCTACGGTCCCGCCAACCCGCCCTACATGTGGACGGGGAGCACGTCCTTCGACCTGCCTGGCGGGATCAGCCTCTCCGCTCGCGGCGAGTACCTGCACGGCGGCTGGATCTCCAACTACTTCGAGGCCGGCGCCACCGGGCGCACCATCGCCCACCCCAAGTGCTACGACGCCTACCGCAAGGTGGACTCCGGCTGGGTCCAGGGCGAGCTCGGATCCAACCCGGGACCCCCGTGGCCCGGCACCCGCCCGGCGGACATGTACGCCTGGGAAGTTGCCCAGTGCTTCGGCATGCGGCGATATGACTACGCCAACTCCGAGTCCGACTACGCCGAACTCCGCGACGTGACGCTGTCGATTCCGATCTCGAGCCTGCTTCCCAGCCTGACCACCTGGGCCAGCCGCGCCGACCTGACCATCTCGGGCCGCAACGTGGCCTTCTGGACCCACAAGAACCTGATTACGGGCCATCCGGAGCAGAACGAGAACAGCATCAGCGCCGGCTCCAGGGGCGAGTTCCGGCACGACCTGGTGAAGGGCATCGACGAGACGCTGCCGCCGGCTTCCTACTTCACCGTTTCGCTGCGGGCGGTCTTCTGATAATCCGCGCCTGAGAGAGCCCGGTTCTCCCGGCTCGAGGGTCGGGGAATCGGATTCTCCTGGTTCGAGAACGAGGAGTTTTGGATGCCGCAAGGCAAGGAGGACTAGAAAATGATTGTAAGACGACTTACGAAGAGGATGTTGACTGGTAGCCTGGTTGCGGCGGTCGCGGTCTTCTCCGCCTGCGACCTGGCGGTCACCAACCCCGGGCCCGTCCAGGATGCAACCCTCAACCTGGAGGGAGCGTACCAGGGCATCGTGAACGGCGCGATCCGCGGCGTTCAGGAAGGGTTCGGGACCTACGCGTTGCTGGGCGGCGCCATCACCCACGATATCCACGCGAGCGGCCACACCGGGTCGGCGGGCGTCCGTCCCGAGGAGGAAGTCGCCTGGCTCAACGACAACTACGACGGACGCGGAGGCTGGGGTCGCCTCCAGCGTGCACGCTGGGTTGGCGAGGAAGCCGTCCGCCGCTTCAACCGTGAAGACAGCGGAATCAGTAATCCCGGCTCCTATCCGCCCCTCGCGCAGGCCCACTTCTGGGCGGGGCTCGCCAGCCGTTATCTGGGCGAGAACGCCTGCACCGCCATCTTCGACGGGGGCTCACCGGAGCCCAAGCTCGCCTACTTCGACCGCGCCATCGAAGCGTTCAACAACGCGGTTACGGTCGGTCAGTCCGCGGGTATGAGCGACCTGGTGACGGCGGCCGTGGGTGCCAGAGCCGCGGCCAAGCTCTTCAAGGGCGATTATGCCGGGGCCGGGGCCGATGCCGGTCAGGTACCGTTCGACTTCAAGTTCCTGACCACCTATTCGGGCTTCGGCGGCGAGTACTACTACGTCTACGGGCACGTGGAGAGCCTGGGCTTCCAGTCACTCTCGTTCTGGGGCACGCCGGCGGGCGAGCACTTCCTCCTGACGGGCGACTCGCGCGTCGCGTGGGGCTACGACAATGGCTCCCGGGAGGTTCCCGCGGGCAAGCCGGCCGCAGTTCGCGGACAAACCCATCCGGCCCGGCCCACCTGGGTGTCGCTCGTGCCCATGTTCTATCCGCTCAAGGGCATCGCGCCCCGAAATCCAGAGAGGGAATTCCTCTTCTTCGAGCCCGACCGCGCGCAGCAGCGGGAACAGCTGCAGATCGACCTCGTGGACGGACGCGAGATGGAGTTGATCAAAGCGGAGGTGGAGCTGCGGAACGGCAACTGGCAGGCGGCCATGGCGCACATCAATAACGTGCGCACCTCGACGCCGGTCTATCCGATCGACATGACTGATCAGAACAAGTTCGACCTCAGGCTGCATCCGGACGAGCAGGTGGACTGGGACGCCAACCCGGATCTGGCCGCCTATTTCGACCAGTTCGGCTATGAGCTTCAGGACTTCACCGAAGGCGCCGACATGACCCCGATGGGCAACATGATGCTCGGCGACCGCATGATGGACGCCCTCCACGCGATGAGCGCCGAAGAAGCCTGGACGTACTTGAAGTTCGAGCGGTACGTCGAGTTCAGCATGGAGGGACGCCGCTTCGGCGACCGCTGGCGCTGGCGCTCCAACCCCGAGTCCATCGCCCCGTCTTCAGGGCCCGGCGGAGAGCTCACGCCCGGCAAGTACAATCACCTCGAGTTCATTCCGACACCGCTGGCCCAGCGCTACAACGTGCCGGAAGATCCGCTCATGATGTGCTTCCCGCTGCCGGTGTCGGAGAACGACACGAACCACAACATCGAAGAGTCCTACATGGACTGGATCGAATCGACCGGTTACCGGGCGGTCGACCCGTCGCTCATCGACATGCGCATGGGTGGCATGTAGTACCGTCACGACCAGACCGCGACGTTGGACTTCGTGGGGGGGCCCGCTCCGGCCCCCCCACGAGCTATTTCGGGGATAAGGAACCGGGTTCGGATGAAGAGTTCACTCCCGGCGTCTGGCTACGGATGGCACCGGAGGGCGAAGCGCGTGCTGGCGGCCGGCGTGCTCGCAACGCTCGCATGCGGAGACGACACCATCCACTCCGTCGAGCTGCCTGACATCCCTGGCGTCCTTCGCGAGGTGGTGCCACCCGAGGGCTTCGAAGGCCCGCTTGAGCACTCGATCATCATCGGGTTCGCGGGACAGCTCACGCGCTCCGGTTTCGCGCTCGGCCACCTGCCCCCCGAGGCGGGAGACATGAGCCGGGCGTCGCTGCTCTGGATAGGCTGCTACATTCGCGAGACCGACGATGACAGCTATGTGATGATCGACAGGGTCGAGGGTTCGGCCTTCCCGTGCGGGGTCATTCCGCACGATGACCACCTGGACGCGATCATCGAGTCGCAGCTAACCCCCTCGTGGCAGGCGCTCGTCGTGGTGAACGTGCCTTGAGCGTCGCCGGCTGCGCCCAGGCCCGGATCGCTCTGCCTCCCAACTGAGAGATTTGCCGAGCCCGCGGGAAACGACTGCCGCTCGGACGGGTATCACACCTCTTGGCGGGCAGAACGCAGGAGGTACCCGGTGAAGCATCTACCGATTCGATTTATCGCGGTCGCCATGACCCTGGCCGCGGCACCGTCATTGGCTCATGCACAGGACGGCGGTTCCATCGTGGGCGAGGTGGTGGACAACGTCACCCTGGAGCCCATCGTAGGCGCCACCGTTAAGGTTGTAAGTCACGAGCTCTCCGAAGTCACCAACGAGGACGGTCACTTCTCCCTGCGCGACGTGCCGTCCGGCAACATCTCCGTCAGAGTTGAGCAACTCGGGTACATCGCCATCGTGGGCGAGGTGGAGGTCCGCTCCAACAGCGTGACCTTCGTCCAGTTCCCGCTTTCTCCCATGGCGTTCCTGCTGGACGAGTTGCGCGTCGTCGCGGACAGGCCCGAAGAAGACGTGGAGGACGGCGGAAGCTACACCGAGATTATCCCCGATGAATCCGACTCGGCGCGCAATGCCCTGGAGCTTCTGACCACGCGGGTGCCGTCCCTGATGGTGCGCACGGACGCCATCGGGGGCACCACGCGAAGCGAGATCCGCATTCGCGGAAACGGCTCCGTCTCCCAGAGCAACATGCCTTCGATCTACATCGACGGCGCCAGAGCGGACATCGTGTACCTGGAGGATCTCTCCGCGACCGAAGTACGCAGAATTCGCGTGCTGCGCGGGCCCTCCGCAGCGTCGCTCTACCCCGACGCGGCCAACGGCGTCATCCTCGTCGACACCTGGCGAACGCGCGGCGGAGCCTGAGAGCGGATTCCTGAAGCGATCCGCGCCCGGTCAGCCCACGAGGAGCCGCGCGACCGTGCGGCTCAGTCCTGGCCCCCGCCGGTCAGGAGCCCCTTGATGAACGCCACGTCCTCGCCGGTCTTGGCGACCCTGGCCTCCAAGAGGTCGATCCGCGCGCCGTGGGCGTCGATCTTCGCGTCCATGTGGCCCTTGAACGCGGCGAGGTCCTCCCGGAGACCTGCGATCGCCTCTCGGTTCTCCGCGATCTCGGCCGTGAGGTCCTCCCGGAACGTTTGGATTTCGGTGCGGATGCCGGCGTGGGCCTCACGGTTCTCCTTCCGCATGGCGCTCGACACGCGCCACCCAAAGGCCGCCGCAGTGACCACGGCCGCCAGAACGGTGCCCATTAGCCATGTAGAGCTGCCACATCTCGTCCACCCTCCTTCTCTCTTGCTCGGATCGCGGTCGCGGGGAGATGAAGGGTCGCGCGCGAGCCTGGGCGATGGAATGACGGGTTGGGACTTTGGGCGCGCCGCGCCGGGCGCGGCCCGTGATGGACGGTTGGCTCGTTGGCCCGCAGGAGTGTTCGGGCCGTACCCGGCAGGCGGGACGGCGGTTCCGGTGGTTGACCCGGCGCGGTTGCGGCCAGCTGCCCGGCAGCGGTGCGCAGCGGGTCGGCCCGTTGATGCCGCGGATGGGACCGGGACGAGCCGCGCCCCGCCCTGATCACCCGTCGGAAATCAGCGGTGACAGGTTGCTCGCCAGCAGGCGCCGGTTGAAGTCAGCGATCTCGCCTTCGAACAGCTCCTCCACCTGCGTTCGGTACTCCACGACCTCCGCGTTCAGCAGCCGCTGGACCTCGCCCGCCTGATCCGTCGGGGAGAAGTCCCCGTTCATGATCGCCCGGGACAGGTAGCGCAGCTCCTCCGCCAGCTTGGGCGCCCAGCGCACGCCGTCCTGCCCCGTGCCCGTGGTGATCAGGCGCACCAGATTGTCCTCTACCGCGATGAGGTTCTCGTCCAGCTCGGCCGCTGCAGCGAGGATCTCGTCGGCCCCGCCCCGGTCCTCCAGCACGGCCTGCAGGTCGTAGAGCTGACGCCGCACCCATTCGATGCGGTTCACCATCGACGTCACCTCCGCGTAGTCGGCCCGGATGTCCGAGAACATCGCCAGCTGCGCCCGGATGTTCGCCTCGGTTCCGCTGGAATTGGGATCCTTGTGCACGCGCAGCTCCTGCGACTGGCCGGGCTGCCCGTCCACCTCGAGTGTCACGGTGTAGGTGCCCGGCGGCATCAGCATCGAGAGCCCCTGTCCGCCGGAGCGCGTACGGTCGTCGCCAAGGTCCACCCAGTCGGCGTAGAGCGGCCTGGTGCGGAACACGATCTCCGGTGACGGCTCGTCCCGCAGGTCCCACCACACCCGGTTGATTCCAGCCTGCCCCGGACCCTCGAGCGAACGCACCGGGTTACCGGCCGCATCCGCGATGTGGATCATCGCCCCGCCCGCGCTGCCGTCGCCCAGCCAGTAGTTGATCGAGGCGCCGTAGGGCGGATTGTCGCCGTCGGACTGGTCGTTGGGCATGGAGCGCGCAGCCGTGATGGCGCGGAAGCGGTAGGCATCGCGCGGAGCGAACAGGTGCGCCGCCGACCCCGCGACCTCCGCACTCAACTGCTGCAGCGGCGTGATGTCGTCCAGGATCCAGAAGCCGCGCCCGTAGGTCCCCACCACCAGGTCGTTGAAGTGCTTCTGCACCTCGATCCCGTACATCGGCGACACCGGCATGTTGTTCATGAGCGGCCGCCAGTTGTCCCCGTCGTCGAACGAGACATAGAGGATATTCTCGGTGCCGAGATAGAGGAGCCCGGGCCGCACCGGGTCCTCGTGGATGTCGCGCGTGTAGCTGAGCGGACTGTCGGCGATGCCCTCGACGATCTTCGTGAAGCTCTCGCCGTAGTCGTCGGTGCGGTACACGTGCGGCTCGAAGTTGCCCTGCTGGTGGTGCTCAATGGCAAAATAGGCCTTCCCGGTCTCGTAAGCCGACGCGTGAATGCCCCGCACGACGCCGTCCGGCGGCAGGTCCGGGATGTTGTCGGTCACGTTGCTCCAGGTCCCGCCACCGTCCCGCGTGACGTGTACGAGCCCGTCGTTTGACCCGGCCCACATCACGTTCGCGTCGAGGGAGGACTCGGCGAAGGCGTAGATCACGCAGCAGAACTCGACCCCGATGTTGTCCGGTGTGAGCCCGCCGGAGATCCCCATGCGCGACTCGTCGTTGGTGGTCAGGTCGGGGCTGATGATCTCCCAGCTCTGGCCGCCGTTGGTGGTCCGGTGCACATGCTGGCTGGTAACGAAGATGGTGTTGCGGTCGTGCGACGACACGTGTAGCGGGAACGTCCACTGGAAGCGGAAGCGCACCCCGCTGGCCGGGTGGCCGCTGGCCAGTTCGGGCCACACCTCGACATCCCGGAACTGGCGGTTGCGGGCGTCCCAGCGCACCACCACACCGCCCCGCGCACCCGATCCCGACGCGCTTGACCACACGATGTTCGGATCCTCGGGATCGGGGGTCGCGAACCCGCTCTCACCCCCTCCCACGGTCACCCATTCCGACCGCGAGATCGGTCCGCCGATGCCCCCGAAGCCACCCGTGCGGCTGTTGCTGGGCCCGCGGAACGAGGGTCCGTCCTGCCGGTTGCCGAGCACGTTGTAGGGAATCGCGTTGTCCGCCGTCACGTGGTACATCTGGCCGATGGGCAACTCGGTGGCGTGCCACGACATGCCCCGATTCATGGAGACGGCCACGTTCTGGTCGTTCCCCACGATCATCCGGTCGCCGTTCAGCGGGTCAATCCACATGTCGTGGTAGTCGCCCCCGGGCCG
Organism: Gammaproteobacteria bacterium; assembly: GCA_028819075.1. NCBI lineage: Bacteria > Pseudomonadati > Pseudomonadota > Gammaproteobacteria > Gammaproteobacteria bacterium. The sequence continues at coordinate 135,844 of JAPPMM010000049.1, read as the reverse complement.
CTGGCGGCCCTGGTGGTTAACGTAGGTCGCGCCCCCGTCCAGGGAGCGGGAGAAACCGGAGGTCTGGAAGTAGACTTCATCCGGGTCGTCGGGGCTGACGAAACAGTTGTTGTAGTAGGCGGTGCGTCCGCCCAGGTCGCGGGAGTGGTTCATCAGCTCCCACGTCGACCCTCCGTCGAGCGAACGCCAGAACTCGCCGCTCTCGGTCTCGCGCCCGTGCCAGGGCACCCCGTCGCCGGTCTCGATCAGCGCGTACACCCGATTGGGATCGGCCGGGGTCAGACAGAGGTCGGTCTTCCCCACCGGCAACGCCGGCAACCCGTTGCCTTCGAGCTTGTTCCAGGTGTCGCCACCGTCCTCCGAAAGGTAGATGCCGCTGCCCTCTCCTCCGCTCTCTCGTCCCCAGGTATGCACCTCCACGGTCCACATGCCCGCGAAGAGCCGGCGTGGGTTGGAGGGGTCCATCTCGATGCTGGAAGCGCCCGTGTTCTCGTCCACATAAAGCACGTGCTCCCAGCTCTCGCCCCCGTCCGTGGTGCGGAAGACGCCACGCGCCTGCTGCGGCCCGTGGGCGTGGCCCAGCGCTCCCACGTACACGATGTCCGGATCGTGCGGATGGACGACGATGCGCGACATGCGCGTCGGCCCTCCCTCGCCGAGCCCCATGTGACGCCACGTCCGGCCCGCGTCGGTGGACTTGTAGACCCCGGTTCCGAGCGAGACGTTCGAGCGAATGTGGGGCTCGCCCGTCCCGGCCCACACGACCGACGGGTCCGAGGGCGCTACCGCGAGCGCCCCGACCGAGTGATCCGTCTGGTCATCGAAGACGGACTCCCAGTATTCTCCGCCGTCGCTGGTCTTCCAGATCCCGCCGGAGGCGGCCCCCGCGTAGTAGGTCAGGGGATCTCCGGCAACCCCGGCCACCGCCGCGAGGCGGTTGCCCACCGGGCCGATGTGTCGGTAGCGAAGCTGCTGGTAGGCTTCGGGGGTTATCTGCTGCGCCCCGCTCGCGCTCGCGAGAGCGAGGATCACGGCTACCAGAGGAAGCAGGCGCCATGTGGTTCTCAAGACTGTGTTCATCGTCATCTCCTCGGTGTGTTACGGATGCTCGTCAGCACCATACGGCTCTCGCTTTTCGCCCCGCAAGCGAGCCCGAAACCGTGGCTTCCGGGCATGATGAACCGTGCTTGCCGCAACCGCCGGTTCGCATTATGCTGACAGACTAGTTGAAGTGTCTCCGCGATCCACGGAACGCGAGCCCTCGGGGTCAACGTTTTCCGTGGATCGGGGGTCATGCAGGGTACGGGAAGGGTCGGTTGCGTCTGGCGCTTGCGTCCGGGCGCCACAGCCAGGTTCCCACCCGCGGGCGGCGGTTTCAGGCGATCACAGGTTGGTTCGCAGGACAAGGACGGGAGCACCGGATATGAAGATCCTCAACCCTGGCGCTTTACTGGTCGGAGGCCTCCTGGTGACGGGTGCCGGAATCGGCACGAGTTCAGGCCGCATCGCCACCGACGGAGAAGCTCTTCCCCCGGCGGATGCCGTGCACGCCGCGTCCGTGCCCACGGAGGAGCTGACCACCGTCGTGCGCACCTACTGCCAGGTCTGCCACAACGACGCGCTGCTGACCGGCAACGTCTCGTTCGCCGAATTCACCGTCGAGGGCGCGTCCGACAATGCCCAGCTCGCGGAACGCATGATCCGCAAGCTGCGCGCAGGCATGATGCCGCCTCCGGGCATGCCGAGGCCGGAGCCCGAGGTTCTGCTTTCGCTCGTCGAGACGCTCGAGAAGAACGTGGATGACGCCTACCGGCGCCATCCCAATCCGGGTGTCCGAACCTTCCAGCGCCTCAACCGTGCCGAGTATTCGGCGGCCATCCGCGAACTGCTGGGAATCGAGGTCGATGCGGGCGTCTGGCTTCCCCTCGACCAGATGAGCGAGAACTTCGACAACATCGCCGATGTCCAGGCACTCACACCAACCCACCTCGACGCCTACCTGAACGCCGCCAGCGAAGTGAGCCGCCTGGCGGTCGGGAGCCCCAACGTCGATCCGACGGACGCCACCTACAACACCTCGCCCTACGGCTCCCAGCACGCCTGGGAATACGTGGAGGGCGCGCCCTACGGCACCCGCGGCGGCATCGTGGTCACTCACGACTTCCCGGCCGACGGCGAGTACATCCTCACCCCGGTGATCGAGGGTGGGCGCAGCGCCCGCTACGAGAACGTGGACATCTCCATCGACGGCGAGCCCATCGCCCTCCTGGCGGCCGGCCCCTTCCCGCGCGGAGGCGCCGACTTCCGCGGCGGCTCGCCCATCAAGACCAACCCGACCTTCATCCGCGCCGGACAGCGCAGCGTGTCCGCCGCGTTCGTCCGCCGCATCGACGGTCCCTACGACGACCTCATCAAGCCGCCGGAGTGGTCCCTGGCCGGCGGAGCCGGGGGAAGCCCGGGACAGACCACCCTGCCGCACCTGAAGAGCCTCATCATCAGCGGCCCCTACAACGTCACCAGCGTTTCCGAGACAGAGGCGCGCCGCCGCATCTTCAGCTGTCGGCCCACAACCCCCGAGGGAGAGCGCCCGTGCGCCGCGCAGATCATCGACCAGATCGGAAGCGCCGCCTACAGGCGTCCCCTGGACGAGCGCGACATGGCCGGGCTGATGGCGTTCTACGACGACGGCGCCGGTGACTCGGGCTTCGAGACGGGGGTGCGCCGGGCGCTCCAGGCGATCCTCGCGAGCCCCCACTTCATCTTCCGCATCGAAACGCAGCCGGAGGACATCAAGGCGGGCGAGCGCTACGAAATCAGCGACCTCGCTCTGGCGACCCGCATGGCCGCGTTCCTCTGGGGCACCCAGCCCGACGCCGAGCTGATCGACCTCGCCGAGCGCGGAAGGCTCCAGAACGACAGGGAACTGGAGAGACAGACCCGGCGGATGCTGGCCGATCCCAGGGCCGAGGCGCTCGGACCGCGCTTCGCGGCCCAGTGGTTCCGGCTGCAGGACCTCGACAAGGTGCACCCGGACTCCTACTGGTTCCCGAACTACAGCCAGCAGCTCGCCGACGCGATGCGCACCGAGACCGAGATGTTCTTCAACAGCCTCGTGCGCGACGACCGCAGCGTTCTCGACCTGTACACCGCCGATTACACCTACTTGAATGAGCGGCTGGCCAGGCACTACGGCATTCCGGGCGTGCTCGGCGACGAGTTCCGCCGTGTGCAGTACCCGGACAGCCGCCGCGGCGGCGTCATGGGACAGGGATCCATCCTGGTGCTGACGTCGATGGGTACGCGCACCTCTCCCGTGCTACGCGGGAAGTGGGTGATGGAGGTGCTGCTGGGGACACCGCCGCCACCACCGCCACCCGACGTTCCGGCGCTCGAGGAAACCGAGGGAGCCACGGACGGACGCTTCCTGACCACGCGGGAGCGCATGGAGATCCACCGGGCCAACCCCACGTGCCACGCCTGCCATCAGTTCATGGATCCGATCGGGCTCGCACTCGACAACTTCGACGTGACCGGGAAGTGGCGCATCCGCGAGAACAACATGGCGCTCGACACCCGCGGCAACCTCTACGACGGTACGCCGTTGACTGCGCCCGAAGACCTCAGGGACGCGCTGATGCAGCGGCCCATCCCGCTGGTGCGCACCTTCACCACGAACCTACTGGCGTATGCGTTGGGGCGGCGCGTAGAATACCACGATCAGCCCACCGTGCGCGCGATCGCGCGGGAAGGCGAAGAGAACGACTACCGCATCTCCTCCTTCATCACCAGCGTGATCCAGAGCGATCCGTTCCGGATGAGGATGGCGGACGTGGTGGCCGAAGAAGAGATGGAGAGCGAACGCTAACAGAAGCGCCTTCCCGACGGATCGGCGCATGATGGAAACCGGGTCGTATTACCTGCTTCAGGAGAGTTGAAATGCAATTCATCACCGGCAAGCACATCGCCCGCCGCACCTTCCTGCGGGGGATGGGCGCAACAGTGGCACTTCCGCTGCTCGACTCCATGCTCCCCGCGGCGAACCCGTGGGCGGCTCGGAAGCTGGCGGAAGGGAAAACGCGTCTCCTCGCGATCGAGGTGGTACACGGAGCTGCCGGCAGCGTCGAATGGGGCGCCAAGCAATTCCTCTGGGAGCCGGAGAAGACCGGGCGCGACTTCGAGCTCGCAGCCCAGAGTGCGCTGACTCCGCTCGAGGAATGGCGCCGCTATATGACCATCGTCAGCAACACCGACGTACGCATGGCGGAGGCCTTCACGGGCCCCGAGATCGGCGGTGACCACTTCCGCTCCAGCGCCACCTTCCTGACGCAGGCGCATCCGAAGCAGACCCAGAGTTCCGACCTCTACGTCGGCACCTCGCTCGACCAGATGTTCGCCGAGCGCTTCGGACAGGAGACGCCGCTCCCCTCCATGCAGCTCTGCATCGAGGATCTCGACCAGGCCGGCGGCTGCACGTACAACTACTCGTGCGCCTACACCGACTCGATCAGCTGGGCTTCGCCGAGCGAGCCGCTGCCGATGATCCGCGACCCGCGCACTGCCTTCGACCTCCTCTTCGGTGCCGGCGGCACCCCGGAGGAGCGCCAGGCGCGCCGCCGCGAGAACGCGAGCATCCTCGACTGGATCGTGGGCGAGGTCGCCTACCTGAGGCGCGAACTCGGCGCAACCGACCGCCGGCGCATGGACCAGTATCTGGACAACGTGCGCGAGATCGAGCGCCGCATTCAGATGGTCGAGGCTCAGAACTCGAGCGGAGAGCAGCGTGAGCTGCCAGAGGCGCCCGCGGGCGTGCCGGACTCCTTCACCGAGCACATGCAGATGATGTTCGACCTGCAGGTGCTCGCGCTGCAGTCCGACATGACGCGCGTCTTCTCCTTCAAGACAGGCCGCGACGCCTCCAACCGGATCTATCCGGAGAGCGGCACCGACAGCCCGTTCCACCCGACCTCGCACCACGGCAACAACGAGGAGACCATCCTCGACTTCAACACCATCAACCGGTTCTACGTTGGCCTGCTGCCGTACCTCCTGGAGAAGCTGCACAACAGCCAGGACGGCGACTCGAGCCTGCTCGACCAAACCATGATCATCTACGGGTCGCCCATGGGAGACCCGAACATCCACAACCACCGCCGGTGCCCGCTGTTGCTGCTGGGCGGCGCGAACGGCCAGCTCGCGGGCAACATGCACCTGAAGGCGCCGGATGGAACCCCGATGGCCAACGTCTTCCTGAACGTCATGCACAAGCTCGGCTTCGACGAAATGTCCAGCTTCGGCGACAGCACGGGCGAGTTCAACGTGCCGAGTTCGGTGTTGACCGCGGTCGAAGAGGCAAGTCAGTCACGCTAAGCCGGGGACGGTCAGCATGAAGAAGAGATTGCACGTAAACGCGCTGGCGGCGCTCGCCGTCAGCATGCTGCTCACATCCGCGGACGCGTCGGATTCGCCGTTGGCGGACGCCGCCATGAAGGGCGATGCGACGGCGGTGCGAACCCTGTTGGCGAGCGGGGCGGACGTCAACGCTGCGCGCGGTGACGGCATGACCGCCCTGCACTGGGCGGCCGAGACCGGCAACGCCGAGATCACGGAGATTCTGGTGAGTGCGGGGGCGATCCTCGAGGTCACCACCCGTCTGGGCGCCTATACGCCTCTCCATGTAGCCGGCAGGAAAGGAGCGGCCGGGGTCATTCGCGTGCTGCTGGACGCCGGCGCGGACCCGCGCACAGTGGCGGCCACGGGCTCCACGCCCCTCCACCTGGTGGCGGGTGCGGGCAGTGCCCTGGGCGCGCAGCATCTGGTGGACGCGGGCGCAGAGGTCAACGCGAGGGCGGGCGATGCCCAGCAGACGCCCCTGATGTTCGCGGCGGCCGCCGACCGTGCGGATGTCGTGACGCTTCTCGTGGCGAGAGGGGCGGACCCGAACGTCACGACCACGCTCATGGAAGCCGCGACTCGCAGCGAAGTGGACAACTACGCGAGCGAACGCATGCAGGAAGTGCTCGACGCCTTCAAGGGTGACAGCAACGAGCTGCCGACGCCGGCTCAGATCCAGGCCGCCCTGGAGGTCGCGCGCGCCGTCCAGCGCGCCGGCGTGGTCCCCGAGGAGGAAGAAGAGGAGGATGAGGACGACCCAAGGGCCTTCTTCCGCCAACCCCCCGACCAGAAGTGGGGCAGCCTGACCGCGCTGCACCACGCGGCACGGGAAGGTGCCATTGATGCGGCCATGGCGCTGCTCGACGGCGGCGCCGACATCGACTTCGTCACCGAGGCCGACAACACCAGCCCGCTTACGATGGCTGTCATCAACGGACGTTTCGACCTGGCGATGAAGCTGCTGGAACGTGGTGCGAATCCCAACCTGGCCACGGTCGACGGCGTTGCGCCGCTTTACGCCACCTTCAACGTCCAGTGGTCGCCGCGGTCACGCTACCCGCAGCCGCGGGCGCATGAGCAGCAAGAGACGGTCTACCTCGACCTCGCAATGGCGCTGCTCGAAGCCGGTGCGGAAGTGGACTTCCAAGTGACGAAGAACTTCTGGTACTTCACGTACAGCGGGTGCGGCAACGGCAACTGCGGGCTAGAGAACCAGGACGGCGTGACACCCTTCTGGCGCGCCTCCCGGGCTCTCGACCTTGACGGCATGAAACTGTTGCGCTCCTGGGGTGCGGACTGGAACATCGCCACCGTCAAGCAGCCCGAGCGCCGCCGGGGCCGCAACCCGCGCACCGGCGACACCGAGGATGAGGAACAGGTCGATCCTTCAGGTCTGCCGCCGGTCCCGGTGGGAGGCCCGGCCGTGTACCCCATTCACGCCGCCTCGGGCGTCGGCTACGGCCAGGGCTTCGCCGGCAACGCCCACACCCACATCCCCGGAAACTGGATCGCCGCGGTCGAGTACCTCCTCGAACTCGGGGCCGACATCAACCAGCGGGACGCCAACGGCTACACCCCGCTGCACCACGCGGCCGCGCGCGGAGACACCGAGATGATCCAGTGGCTGGTGGATCGGGGCGCCGACGTCATGGTGGTGAGCCGCCGGGGTCAGACCACGGTCGACATGGCCAACGGTCCGGTCTCGCGCGTGACCCCGTACCCGGAGGCAATCGCGCTGTTGGAGAGCATGGGCGCGATCAACAACCACAACTGCATCTCCTGCTAGGAGAAGCGTAGAAGCGATTTCCGCGCCGCCCCTCCGGGGCCGGAGCAGCAAGACGCCCGCCACGGCTATCCGTGGCGGGCGTCTTGCGTGGTGCGTGGCGTCCGGCTGTTCTCAGGGCGATGGCGTCAGCGGGAGGGCAGGTCTCCTCAGCCTCCCCCGCCCCTCATGGTCGAAACCTCGATCAGCCCGTTGGGAAACCCCGTTCCCCAGCGCATGGTGGCGTCGGCGGCGCTGTGATAGCGCACCGACTGGACCTGGTCGGGGCGTAGCGAATCGAGGATCCCCCAGTCCTGCGGGGCTCCGCCATCCAGCACGACGGGCACTCTGCGGTCACCGCCGAACTCGACGCTGGGCGCGCCGCGCACGTTCATCCAGCGGGGCCGCAGCTGACGGATCGCGTCGGCGAGCATCATGGTGGCGTAGGGCGCGAGTTCCTCGGCCACGATCACACTCGGGTCGCGCCGGACGTTGCGGTCGCAAAGGTGGTCGAGTTCCTCCGCCGAGAGGACGCTGGCCTCCGCCGCGCCCGGCGCGTCGGCCACGGGACCGCCGTCGGCGCACAACTGCGCCAGTTGGTCGCCCGTGAGAGTCTCGCGCAGCTGACGCACGGCCGGAGTGTCGCCGGCGGTGCTGACGCACGCCTGGCCAAGCATGAGGAGCGCCACCGCCATCACGAGTTTCATTCCGGTTCGTCTCATCGTGCTTGCCTCCGTCAAGGGTTCAGGTACATGGGTCCATCAACCGCGAGATGCGCGCGAGAACACAAGCCCCATGCGGCCGCCAGGGCGGGCGCGCCGCTTCTCCTACTACCGATGCGCCCGTGTCAGAGGTCCGCGCACACCCGAGCTGTCGAGCCGGTTGCCGAGGGGGCTACCCCGTGGGGCGCGCCCGGAACGGCCGATGGCAGCCGCCGCAAGTGCGGCCCAGGCCGGCAGCCGCGTCGCCGACGGCGGTCATGTCGCCCGCACGCGCCGCTTCCGCCAGCGCCCCGGCAGCGCTCTGGAAGGCCGAGAGAGCTTCGCCGAAGCCTGCGGCGTCCTCCCAGATGTCCGGCAGCGCGCGCGAGCCTTCGCCATGGGATCCGTCGGGGAAGATGTCCGAGGCCATCACCGACAACTGCTGCAGAGAGAGCGCGTGCCCGAGTACATGAGCCTCATGGGGCACGTCCTCGTTCAGGATGGCGGTGAGGGCGCCCCGGTGCGCGTTCAGGCTGCCCATGATGGTCTGGCGGTACTCCATTGCCGGAGTGGGATCCTGTGCCGCCGCCCAGGTGGGTGCGAGTGCAGCGATGATGCAGGCGGTGAGAGCGGTGCGGGTAACGACTTGATGCGAGCGGGCCACGGCGTTTCCTCCTCCCCGAGAATGAAGCCCGGCGGCACCCGTGAAGCGACCATCCGAGCGGGTTCTACTGCAATTGCTACGAACCCCTAGATAGATCGCCCGTGGCGGCAGCGCAAGGGAGGGTGACGACGAAAAACGGAGACACTATAGGCGGGCGTCGGCGGGCGCGGGAACGGGGTGTCGGGGCCCGCGAAGCGTGACGACAGCGCAATCGGACGGGCCCGGGGTTGGCGATGGTGCAGCCGCCCCCTCCGGCCCGCCCTGTCAGAGGCTGCGCGGGTGTCGGTCGGTCCGGGCTATCGGTCCATGTCCGACGCCTCATCGGTCGCCGGCATGCTTCCGTCCAGGTATCCGCCGAAGGTGTCGTCGAATGCTCCGGGGAAGAACTCGCCGGTCACGATCGAAGCCCGGGTGGGGTCTCCGTCCACCACCACGATGTTGAGGGGCGTGCCCCATTTGCGCGGATCGAGGAGCGCCTTGCGCATGCGGAAGTGGGCGGTCGTGACGCGCACCAGGTCTTCATTGTCGGGGTCGGGATTGGGGCTCCCCAGGATGACCGGATACTCGATGCCGAACTCGTCTACGTACTCGTCCACCACGTCGGGGTGCGAGTATTCGCTGCGCCCGATGATCATCAGACCGTCGTCTCCATGCACGCCGTACTTGGCCACCAGGTCGGGGGCCTCGTACCGGCAGTTGGCGCACCACTCGGCGAAGTAGGTCAGCAGGGTGACCCGGTTGCCGCGCACCACTTCCTCAAGGTCGATCTCGCCTCCGTCCCTCGAGGTGCCGGAGAAGTCACGGCGGAGAACTTCCCAGGGCACCAGCCTGTCACCGCCCGCGCCGGCTACCTCTGCGGTCAGGTCGATGGCGACCACCGGGGAATATTCGTGCGGGTGGGGCGCCGCCGCTTCCTCCACGGGAGCAGGCGGGTTCATCACCAGCCAGCCGCCGCCAGCTAGTACGAGCAGCGCTACCGCTGAAACGATCCATCTCGTCATCGGAACCTTCCTCCATCAGGGGATTGCCTGAAACCGTTCTCGGCGAAGGGGAAACAAAAACGCCCGCCAGCCGGGTCGCTGGTCGGGCCTCCGAGCATCCTCTGGCGATTCGTGAGGGAGCTACATGGGTCGGCCCGCCCGACCCCGGATCGGGGCGCAACATGGACACGAGCAGACCTCGACCACGGACTGCTGCCCGCCGTGACGGCGGGTGTCTCCGTTGTGGCTCCGGATTGCGTACATTGCGAACCGGGGGTTGTCAGGGGGAATCTTCAGCCAACCTCGCAAACCCAAAATGAACCTGAACCGGGGATCGCGCAACGGCGGTTTCCGGAGTGCCGGGCGCCCGAACACGGGGACACCTTGTTGAAGCGACAGACTCCGACCGGCATCTGCGACTCGGCGGCGCATTTCCGTTGCCTTGCCGGTCCGGCGCCTCGCCGCTCTCGGTGCTCGCGAGGATTCATCCACGGACTGCCGGCGGTCCTCTGCCTCCTGCCCGCCGTCCTCACCGCCCAGACCGGCGGAGTGGAAGGCCGGGTCGTCGATTCCGATGGTCCCCCGGTCTTCGCCGCCAACATCCTGCTCGCCATCCCTGAAACGCCGGACCAGATCGACCGCATCGCGGAGTCGGATCGCTTCGGCTACTACCGGATCGAGAGCCTGCTCCCCGGGCGCTATCTGCTGCGCGTCCAGCGAATCGGGTATGGCGAAATCGTACGACCCGTCGAGATCGTCGCCGATCGGCGCATCGAGGTCGACGTCACGCTGACCGCCACCCCCGTGGTGCTCGAGGGCGTCTCCGTCAGTACGGCGGAAACCCGCGAGCGCCGCCGCTTCCTGGAGACCGCGGGCGTGACCGTCCGCGAGATCTCGCAGGCGGAACTCCGTCTCGTGCCCGGGCTCGCGGAAGCGGATCCCATCCGGGCGGTCGAGGTTCTGCCCGGAGTGGTGTCCACCTCCGACTTCACGGCGTCCTTCAACGTGCGCGGCGGCTCCGCGGATCAGAACCTGATCCTGCTGGACGGCGTGCCCATCTTCAACCCGTTCCACCTGGGCGGCATCTTCTCGGTCTTCAACGCCGACATGGTCGGACGGGTCGAGCTGAGCTCCGGTGGCTTTCCGGCCGAGCACGGCGGCCGCGTGTCGTCGCTGCTGCTCGTCGAAAGTGATCCCGGGACCGACGACTTCAGCGTTCGCGGCGGCGTGTCGCTGCTCGCCGCGCGCGCGGCTCTCGGAGGCAGGGCGCCCGCGGTGATGGAGCGGACGCTCGGGCTCCAGCGTCTCAAGTGGCGGGCCTCCGGCCGGCGCTCCTGGTTCGACCAGCTGCCGAGGTCGGTCCCCTACCACCTCACGGACTTCCAGGGCGTGGTGGAGGGCTGGACGCCCGGCGGCAGCCGCATCCTGATCACGGCCTACACCGGCGACGACGTCTTCAACCTGACCGAGGTCGATGAGGACGACGAAGACGGCTTTCCCCTGCGCGCGGCCTGGGAATGGGGCAACGACCTCATCGGCATGCGCTGGACCATGCCTCGCCGCGACGGGGGCGCCCTCGATGTGCGAGCAGGCTACACCCGCTTCAACTCCGCCCTGGCTTTTCCCGATTTCTCGGACACGGAGTTCAGCAGCGGCATCTCGCAGCTGTCGCTGGGCGCCGAACTGGAACATGCCCTGGGTCGGCGTTGGACGCTCAAGAGCGGAGTTTCGGCGGACCGGATGACGCACCTCAACCTGGTCCGGGCGGGGGGCACCCAATTCACGGACAACTCGGGCGAGGGATGGCTCGGCGGCATCTTCGCGCATGCCGAGTGGAGGGGCGGGTTGAACTGGCTGGTCGAAGCCGGGCTGCGGGCAGACCGTTGGGCGCCCGCCGTGGAGGATCCCATCAACCAGCTGGCCCCCAGGCTGGCCGTGAAGCGGTTCTTCCGGGGTGGCGACCTCGCCGTGAAGGCCGCAGCGGGGCGCTTCACCCAGTTTCTGCACTCGGCACGCGACGACGAGGTGCCCATCGGCATCGATGTATGGGTGCTCACCGGGCACCTGGCGCCCCACATCGCCTCCGACCAGGTCCAGGTGGGAGTCGACGCATACTTCCCGGGAGGGTGGTTTGCGTCGCTGGAGACCTACGAGCGGTTGTTCGACGGCGTCACCACCTTCAATCCGGTCGACGACCCGAACCGCGGCGACGACGACCTGTTGCCCGGCAGCGGCCGCTCGCGCGGGATCGATTTCTTCGTGCGCAAGACCGGTGAGGGCGTGACCGGATGGGTGTCCGCTTCGTGGCTGCGCGCCACCCGCACCTTCCCGAACTTCCTGAGCGGCCGGACTCCTCCGCCCGACCATACCTATCCACCGATCTTCGACCGCCGGCTTGACCTGGACGTAGTCCTGCGCATTCCCATGCCCGCGGGCCTGCGCGGCGGGGTGCGGTGGAACCTGGGGACCGGGTTGCCCTACACCCGACCGCTGGCCTCATTCGTGTACTTCTCGCCGCAGAACGTGTCGGGCGGGCGCCTCACCATGCAGGAAGACGAAGCCAACGCCATGTTGCTGGGCTCCCGCAACGGAAACCGCTACCCGGCGTATCACCGCCTCGACCTGAGCATGCGCCGAACCTTCACCCTCGGCTGGGGCACGCTGACGCCCCATCTGGACGTGCTCAACGTCTACAACCGCAGGAACGTGCTCTTCTATTTCTTCGACTATTCCGCGGAAACGGCGACCCGCTCCGGCCTGTCGATGTTCCCGATTCTGCCCACGGTGGGCGTGGAGGTGACGTTCTGATGAGTCGCGGCTTCGGCACCACCTGCGCACTGACGGCACTCCTGGCGTCGGTCTCCGCGTGCGAACTTCAGGAGATCACCGTGGCGCAGTCCGAGGACGTGGTCGTCGCCGAGGTCTACCTTTCCTACGATGTCGACGGTGTCTCCGGCAGCGCGTGGATCCATCGGACACTGGGGAGTGGAGGCTCGTCGCAGGAGCTGTCCTCCGCGGATGTCTTCCTGCGCGCGGAATCCCGCGTCTCCACCGTTCGTCTCCGTCTGACCGACCCTTCCTTCTGTGCCGGCGACGAAATCCCGGAGGACTTCCGGGGATCGTGCTATTTCGCGCAACCGCTGGATCCACGCTACTTCGGGCCGGGTTCCTTCGTGGAAGCGATCATTCGCCTGCCCGACGGAGGTCGCATTACGGGACAGACGCGCGTCCCGGGCCCCTACGAACTCCGGAACCCCCGCACCAATCGGCGCCGGATGTGCTCGCTGGAACCGGCCCAACGCCTCACCGTGGAATGGACCCGCGCCGAGGGCGCGTGGGCCTACATTTCCGAGACGCAGATCATCAACCTCACCGCGGCGCTCGAGGACTCGAACATCGAAGTGGAGGAAGACCCATTGCTCCTGGTGGGACTGTCCGTATCGGAAGCGGATACCACCATCGTGTTCCCTTCGGAATTCGGCCTTTTCGATCGCCCCAACCTCGGGCGTGATCTGGCTCTGGTCCTGCAGGAGGGACTACCTTTCGGAACCCAGGCGGAAGTCGTGATCGCGGCCGCCGACCGCAACTACATCAACTGGGTGCGGCGCGGCGCCTTCAACCCGTCGGGCATCGTTCGCGTTCCCAGTCTCCACGGGGACGGTACGGGTGTCTTCGGGTCGGTCGTGCGCCAGCGCTTCACGGTGGACGCCGGCTTGCAGATTCCGACACCGGGACCTTGCCAACCCGCGGAGCCGTAGAACGGTGACGGGGGCGGGGTATCCCCATACATCCCGCGGCCCTGTCCGCAACAAGAGGTACGAGAAAAAGCCATGGCGAACATCATTATTCCGCCCGGGTGGCGAATCCCGGAATCCGAGGCGACACCCCACGGGGTGTATCTCCGGCGTCGCGAATTCGTGCGCGCACTGGGTCTCGGGATGGCCGCGCTCGGGTCGGCGGCGTGCGGTTCCAAGTTCATCGCGAACGAAGAAGATCCCGTCGAGCCGGATCCGCCGCCGGATCCCGCGGATCCCACTCAGCCCGTAACCCCGCCGGATGCCAACCCGCCCACGTGCGACGACGATCCGCCGAGAGACCCGTTGCACACCATCTGCGCATCCCCCAATGCCGACCTGTATCCGGCGGAGCGCAATATCACCTATACGCTGGGCTCGCGAGCGATCACCGACCGCGGCGTCGCGTCCACGTACAACAACTACTACGAGTTCCTGCAAAGGGCCGGAAACATGTGGAGGCTGACCGGCCCGTTCCGGGTCCGTCCTTGGACGGTGACCTTCTCCGGACTGTGCAATGCTCCCGCCACCTGGGACATCGACGCGCTCGAGCGCATGTTCGGCATCGAGGAGCGGCTCTATCGCCTGCGCTGCGTCGAGACCTGGTCGATCGCCGTCCCCTGGAGCGGTTATCCCCTGCGCAAGCTGATCGAACTCGCCGAGCCCCAGTCATCGGCCAACTACGTCGCCTTCCGGAGCTTCCACCGGCCCGAAGAGGCGGTCGGACAGGAAAGCGGTTCACATTGGCCGTGGCCGTACTACGAGGCGTTGCGGCTCGATGAGGCCATGAACGACCTCGCCTTCGTGGTGACGGGCGCCTACGAGGAGCCCCTGCCCAAGCAGAACGGGGCCCCGCTCAGGCTCGCGCTTCCCTGGAAGTACGGCTACAAGAGCGCGAAGGCCTTCCTGGAGGTGGAGTTCACGGAGACGCAACCGGCGACGTTCTGGTCGGACTACGCGCCGAACCAGTACGGCTTCTACTCCAACGTCAATCCGGACGTCGGAACCCCGTGGTCACAGGCGACGGAGCGGCATCTGCCCAGCAACACACCCCAGCCGACGGAGCTCTTCAACGGGTACGGGGAGTTTGTGGCGGATCTCTATGACCCGGAGTTGCTGACTCGCGTGAGCTAGTTCAACTCAAACCCTGGACTCCGGCCAGATCCTCGGGATCCGCGCGAACCGGCTCTCCGCGAAGAAACGGATGCCCTACAGGGAGAGGCGGGTGAAGTAGCCGACCACGATCTCGGGGCCGGTGGCGAGGTTCTGGCCCGACAGCGGCAGCCGTGAACCCAGTTCCACCTGCCCGGGACCCGCGGTCACCAGCAGCGAGGGGTAGAGCCGCACCATCTGGCGCTCCTGTCCCTCCCCCGTGAGTCCTCCGAAGCTGGGAACCCCGCCGTACCACCCCTCGAACTGGATCTTGAAGCCGAGCGGCTCGCCGCCACCGCCCAGGCTCACGTTGAAGAAACGCTCGTCACCGAAGTCGCCTCCGTCCTCCTTCACCTCGCGCCACCGGTATCCGGCCCACGCCTGCAGGTAGAAGGACCGGGGCCAGAAGGAATGCCCCACCTCCGCCAGCACTTCCCAGTCGCGCTGGCCGTCACCCAGCGGGATGAGCTCGGTGCCCGACTCGAAGTCGGTGGGCAGCTTGGTGCCCGCGCGGATCGCAAACGGGAAGTCGCTGCCCAGAAGCCGCAGCGGAGCCGTGCGCACGTACACGCGGGTATCGCCAAACCCCCACGAAATACGGGTGCCTACAAGGTCGGCGTACTCGAGGCGGTGGTAGGACGGCTGCACCCAGATGTCCACGCCGGGGGCGATTCCCATCGCGACCGTCAGGAAAGAGGAAGCGGTCTGCGCGTGACCATCCAGAAGGAAGTTGCGGACCTCGCCCGTGGGGCTG
The DNA here is from genome assembly GCA_028819075.1 of Gammaproteobacteria bacterium. Taxonomy (NCBI): domain Bacteria; kingdom Pseudomonadati; phylum Pseudomonadota; class Gammaproteobacteria; species Gammaproteobacteria bacterium. The sequence continues at coordinate 120,646 of JAPPMM010000049.1, read as the reverse complement.
AACTGTTCCCGGGTGTCGAGATAGTACATGGCGAACGAGGCCCACCCCTGGCCCTCGGGTTCGATCCACTGCCCGTATCCCGGCGAAGCCAGGAGCGAGAGCGTGAGGACCGTCAGAGCGAGTCCGCGATGGAGGACCGGGGCTTGTCTCGATTGGTTCATGGCGTATCGTGCCGCGCTATGTCAGGAGTAAGGGCTCGACGGGGTCAGGTCTCCGCCCGCAACCTCACAAAATAGCCGATCACCAGCGTGTTGCCAGCCGGCAGGTTGGTGCCGCGCAGAGGAATCTGGACTCCGGCCTTCGCCGAGCCAGCTCCCAGCCGGTAGCTCAGGGCGGGCGTGAGGCGCACCATGGAGCGGGATGCCGTCGCGATCGAGAGCCCTTCGATGACCGGGACCCCTCCGTCCCAGCCCTCGGCGATGAGGCTCGTCCCCAGGCGTCCGAATTCGATTCCCCCGGAAAGCAGAAAGAACACTTCGTCGCCGAAGTCCCTCCGCGACTCCAGGTTCTGTTCCCGCCAGCGGTGGCCGATCCAGGCGCTCACATACGCGGGCACGGGATAGAACGAGTGGCCCAGCTCGAGGACCAGCTCCCAGTCTCGCTGACCGTCCCCGAGCGGAATGATCTCGGCGTCCACGGCGAAATCGCCCACGGGCACCTTCGCGCCACCCCGGATCGCCAGGGGGAACCCGCTGCCCAAGTAGCGGCCTGGCTGTATGCGCAGGTAGAAGCGCGTGTCGCCAATGCCCGTGCGCAGCCGGTCGCCGCCCAGGTCGTCGAACCGCAGACGCTGGAAGGGCACCTGCACCCATGCGTCGACGCCGGGAACCAGCCCCATCGCGACCGTGGCGAACGCGGACGTGCTCACGGCGTGCCCCTGGGTGAAGGGGTCGAAGGCCCGAATATCGCCGTCGGAGTGGAAGGCGTCTCGCGTGTCCAGGTGAAACACCGAGACGTCCATCCAGCCTCGGCCGGGCGGCTCGACCCACTGGGCGACCGCCTCCGCGGCGCTTCCCGACAGGGCCATGGCCGTCACGAAGGCCGCGACGAGCAAGTCCCCCCGGGCCCGGCAGCGCGGGCCAGGGGACGTATGAGGGCGGCTGCGCGTCACGGGCCGCTGATCTGAACCGTCACCGTGGCTGATTGCGAGTCTCCCGCGACCGTGGACACCGTCGCGCGCGCTACGTAGGTGCCCGGCTCCTCGTAGGCGTAGTCGAAGTGGCCGGCCTGCGAGTTGATGTTGACGGGCGCGCCGCCGGTGTAGATGAACGGGATGGTCTCCGTGTCGCCCGTGCCGTATTCGACCACGGTCTGCGACAGGTTGGTGCCCCGCGACTCGTAGCGGAAACGGATCTCCTGGCCCACGGCCGCGCTCTCCTGGCTCGCGGTGAGGGTGACCGTCAACGGCTGGGGCTCCAGGGGCGGGTTGAGGCACGAAACGAGGAGAAGCGCACACGCGCACGACCTGCGAACGAATTGGTTGAACATCCTGCACCCGCCTCTCTGTTTTCCGGCCCGCGCATGGTGGCGAACCCGTCTGTGGAAACCTATGTTAGTCGTAGGAAATTGTCTGCATCTCCGACCTGCGAGATCAGGCCGGTCCGACTGGGTGGTTTGCGTCGTCCGGGCGGGCCGGCCTGGTGGCGCATGTCCGCGATCCGGAGGCCACGGAATGAATGCACTCTCTGGCGCCACGGCCGTCCTGGGCGTCGCCCTGATGATCGGGGCGAGCGGAAGCGGCTTGTTCACGGACGCCCCTCCCGCTCCGGCACCACCCGCGGACCACGCGGCCGCCGACTCCGACCTCCCCGCCGCCACCCTCACCGAGGTTGTGGCCCGGTACTGCCAGGTCTGCCATAACGACGCGCTCCTGACCGGCAACATGACCCTGTCCGGCTTCCAGGTTGAGGCGGCCGCGCAGAGGGCCGAGACGGCCGAGCGCATGATCCGCAAGCTGCGTGCCGGCATGATGCCCCCGCCCGGCATGCCCCGTCCCGCCGGCGACACCCTGCTGGCCCTGGCCGAGACGCTCGAAAACACCATAGACGATGCCGCGCGCCGCAACCCCAACCCCGGGGGGCGCACCTTCCAGCGCCTCAACCGGGCGGAATACGCGCAGTCGGTGAAGGACCTGCTCGGCCTCGACATCGACGCCGGCGAGTACCTTCCTCTGGACACCAAGAGCGCCAACTTCGACAACATCGCCGACGTGCAGATGCTCTCGCCGACGCTGCTCGAAGCGTACCTCAACGCGGCCAGCGAGATCAGCCGGCTGGCGATCGGAGACCGCGAGGCCTCGCCGCGGGAGGTGGCCTACAAGGTCGAGAAGCGCGCATCGCAGCTCGTCCACGTGGAGGGCACGCCATACGGGTCGCGTGGCGGCATCGCCATCAACCACACCTTCCCGGCGGACGGGGAATACGTGTTCTGGATGCAGTTCCACGGCGTGGGCGGCAGGGCGACCGGCGAGAAGATCGAGGTCTCCTTCGACGGCGAGCGGGTGGCCCTCCTGGACGTGAACCTGCGCGGAGGAACGGAGAACGAGCAGCAGGGCCGGGAGATGGTCACCGACCCCATCTTCGTGCGCGCCGGTCCCCGCAGCGTTTCCGCCTCGTTCGTCAGGACCTTCGAGGGGCCGGTGGAGGAAGTGCGCGCGCCTCTCGGCCGCGCCGTCAACAGCGGCTGGCCCGACCTGGCGCTCACCACGGTGCCGCACCTGCGCGAGTTCGCGGTGCGTGGCCCCAACAACGTTACGGGCGTATCGGAGACGCCGAGCCGGCAGAAGATCTTCAGTTGCCGTCCAACCTCTCCGGAAGAGGCGCCCACGTGCGCCCGCAGCATCTTCTCGCGCCTGGCCACCGACGCCTACCGGCGTCCCGCCACCGAGAGCGACATCGCCGACCTGATGGCCTTCTACGAGATCGGAGCCGATGAGGGAGGTTTCGAACGCGGCATTCGCTTCGCGCTTCAGGCGCTGCTGGCCAGCCCGCACTTCGTCTTCCGCTTCGAGGAGCCGCCCTCGGGCACGCGCGCCGGCGAGCAATACGAGCTCGACGGGGCCGCCGTCGCCTCGCGGCTGTCCTTCTTCCTCTGGGGCTCTCCTCCGGATGACGAGCTGATGGAGGCGGCGCGCCGCGGGAGGCTCGACGACGAGGATGAACTCGAGCGACAGGTGCAGCGCATGCTGGCGGATCCCCGCTCCGAAGCGCTCTCGACCCGCTTCGCATCGCAGTGGCTGCGCCTGCAGGACCTGGACAAGGTGGCGCCGGACATCTACACCTTCCCATACTTCGATCTGACGCTGTCGGACGCGATGAGGCGCGAGACGGAACTCTTCTTCCAGAATCTGGTGCAGGAGGACCGCAGCCTGCTCGAAATCCTCACCGCGGACTACACCTTCGTGAACGAGCGGCTCGCCGCCCACTACGGCATCCCCGATGTCGCAGGCAACAGCTTCCGGCGCGTCGCGTACCCGGACGACCGCCGCAGCGGGCTCCTCGGGCAGGGCAGCATCCTCATGCTCACCTCGATGGCGAACCGCACGTCGCCCGTGCTGCGCGGCAAGTGGGTCATGGAAGTGCTTCTGGACTCCCCGCCTCCGCCTCCTCCGCCCGACGTTCCGGCGCTCGAGGCCACCGAAGGCACCGAGGAGGGCAAGGTCCTGACCACGCGCGAGCGCATGGAGAAGCATCGGGCCAGCCCGGTGTGCCAGGCCTGCCACCAGTTCATGGATCCCATCGGGCTGGCGCTCGACAACTTCGACGTGACCGGGGAGTGGCGGGTGCGCGAGTACGGGATGCCGCTCGACACCCGCGGCACCTTCTACGACGGAACCACCGTGGCGAGCCCGGGCGACCTGCGCGACGTGCTCCTCAAACGCCCCATTCCGATCGTGCGCGCCTTTGCCAAGAACCTGATGGCGTACGCGCTCGGGCGCCGCGTCATGCATTACGACCAGCCTGCGATCCGCGAGATCACGCGCGAGGCGGAGGCCAACGACTACCGGATGTCGTCGTTCATACTGGGCGTGGTCCAGAGCGACGCATTCTCCATGAAGCGTACGGATGCGCTCCTCACGGAGGAGACGTCATCCAACTGAAGAAGGGCTGAACGTCCTGGGAGGCAAACTGATGAACTTCCTCACCGGCAAACACATCCACCGGCGTACCTTCCTGCGCGGGATGGGCGGATCCCTCGCGCTCCCGCTCCTGGACGCCATGGTGCCCGCGGGCGCGGGATGGGCCCGGGCTTCGGCCAACCTGGAGAAGACCCGCTTCATCGCCGTCGAGATCGTGCACGGCGCCTCCGGGTGCACGGAGTGGGGAGCGACCCAGAACCTGTGGTCGCCCGCGAAGACCGGCCGCGACTTCGACCTGAGCCCCACGGCCATGAAGTCGCTCGCCCCCTTCCAGGACTACCTCACCATCGTGAGCAACACGGACGTGCGCATGGCGGACGCCTACACCTCGCCCGAGATCGGCGGGGATCACTTCCGCTCGAGCGCGACCTTCCTCACCCAGGCGCACGCGAAACAGACCGAGGGATCGGACGTCTTCGTGGGAACGTCGATGGACCAGTTGTTCGCGCAGCGCTTCGGCCAGGAGACGCCCATTCCATCGATGCAACTCTGCATCGAGAACGTGGATCAGGCGGGCGGATGCGCCTACGGCTACGCCTGCGTATACACCGACACCCTGAGCTGGGCCTCCCCCACCGAGCCGCTGCCGATGATCCGCGACCCGCGGGTGGCCTTCGACATGCTCTTCGGAGCGGGCGGAACCCCCGAGGCGCGCGCCGAGCGGCGGCAGGCCAACCGCAGCATCCTGGACTGGATCGCGGGCGAGGTGGCCGAGCTGAGGATGGTGCTGGCCGGCGAGGACCGGGTGCGGCTGGAGCAGTACCTGGACAACGTGCGCGAACTCGAGCGCCGCATTCAGATGATCGAGGAGCAGAACGCGAGCGGCCAGGAGCGGGCGCTGCCGGAAGCCCCGGCGGGCGTCCCCGACTCCTTCACCGAGCATCTGCAGCTCATGTTCGACCTGCAGGTGCTGGCCTTCCAGACCGACATGACCCGGGTCTTCACCCTGAAGCTCTCGCGCGACGCCACCAACCGGGTGTATCCGGAGAGCGGCCTGGATCTGCCGTTCCATCCCACGTCGCACCACGGCAACAACCACGAGGAGATCCTCAAGTTCCAGCAGTTCAACGAGTTCTTCACGGGTCAGATGCTGTACCTGCTGGAGAAGATGGACGAGTCGATGGACGGGGACGCGAGCCTGCTCGACCGCAGCATGGTGCTGTACGGATCGCCCATGGGCGACCCCAACGTCCACAACCACCGGCGGGTGCCCATGTTCCTCGCCGGCAAGGCCAACGGCCAGCTCGAGGGCAACCTGCACCTGCACGCCCCCGACGACACGCCCATGGCCAACGTGATGCTCACCATGCTGCACAAGCTTGGGCTGGACGACCTGGAGGACTTCGGGGACAGCACCGGCGAATTCGCACTGTCGCTGCCAGCGGTGGCGGCCGCCGACGCAAGCAGCTCCAGCAGATAGGCGGACGCGAGGGCGACCGTCGAGACTCACGTATTCGAGGATATGACGCGCACACTGGAGAGCAGATGAGAGAGAGGATGCGCGAAAAGGGAATGAAAGCGGGAGCGGGGAGAATGGATACGCGAAGGCCCGGGGCGCTCGTGGCCGCCCTGGTCCTGGCCCTCCTGGTTTCGGCGGCGACGCCGCCGGACTCGCCGGTCGCAGACGCGGCCATGCGCGGCGATCAAGGGTCGGTGCGCGCGCTGCTCCAGCAGGGGGCCGACGTCAACGCCGCCCAGGGCGACGGCATGACCGCGCTCCACTGGGCGGCCGACCGCGGCGACCTCGAAATGGCCCGCATGCTCGTCTACGCGGGCGCCGGCCTGGAGGCGGTGACCCGCATGGCCGAGTACACGCCACTGCACCTGGCCAGCCGGGCGGGCCACGGGGCGGTGGTGCGCGCCCTGCTCGAGGCGGGGAGCGACCCGGCGGCGCCTACCGGCAGCGGCGGCGCCACCGCGCTGCACCTGGCGGCCGCCGCGGGTGATGCGGAAGCGGTCGCCGCGCTCATCGAGCACGGGGCCGACGTGGACGCGCGCGAGCAGCGGGCCGAGCAGACGCCGCTCATCTTCGCCGCGGCGCAGAACCGGGTGGAGGCGATCCGGGCGCTGATCGCGGGAGGGGCCGACCCGTCGCTCGCCACCACGGTGGTGGATATGGTCGAGCTGGAGGAGTCGCTCCGCGGCGGCGAACAGGACCGAGTGCGCCAGCAGATCAACGCCCAGCTCGCCGCCAGGGCGGCGCAGGAACAGAAGGAAGAGGGCGAAGAGGAAGAGAAGCCGGCCGAGGCGCCCAAGCCCCTCTCCATGGGGCAGCAGGTCGGGCACATGGGCGGCATGACCGCCCTGCTGCACGCGGCGCGCCAGGGTCACGCCGGGGCCGTCGAGGCGCTTCTCGACGCAGGCAGCGACATCGATCAGGTCAGCGCGGACGGGACCACGCCCATCTTCATCGCCGCCCTGAACGGCCACTTCGACATGGCCCTCGCGCTGCTGGAGCGCGGCGCCGACCCGAACCTGGCCAACCACGCGGGCGGCACGCCCCTCTTCGCCACCATCAACCAGCAGTGGATCCCCAAGACCGGGTACGCCCAGCCCAACGTTCACCTCCAGCAGCACGCCACCCACATGGAGGTCATGGAGGCGCTCCTGCGGGCGGGGGCCGACCCGAACACGCGGCTCTCCAAGCGGCTCTGGTTCACCCAGTACGGCGGGAGCATCCTGAGCGTCAACATGATCGGCGCAACGCCCTTCTGGCGCGCCTCCTACGCGGCCGACGTCGCAGCGATGCGGCTGCTGGTCGCGTACGGGGCCGACCACCGCGTGCCGACGCAGCGACCGCCTCCGCGCCGCCGCATCGCCTGGGACGAGGATCCGGGCGCGGACAAGTCGGGGATTCCCGCAGTGCCGGTCGGCGGCCCGGGCATCTATCCCATTCACGCGGCTTCCGGTGTCGGCTACGGGCAGGGGTTCGCGGCCAACGCCCACCGCCACGCGCCCGACGGCTGGATGCCCGCGATGCGCTACCTGGTGGATGAGTTGGGGGCGGACGTGAACGTGCGTGATCACGACGCCTACAACGCGCTGCATCACGCGGCTTCCCGCGGAGACACCGAGATGATCCGCTTCCTGGTGGAACGCGGCGCGGACGTGATGGCGATCAGCCGCATCGGCCAGACGACCGCCGACATGGCTAACGGGCCCTACCAGCGCACCACGCCCTATCCGGACGCGATCGCGCTGCTGGAGTCGTTCGGTTCCCTGAACAACAACAACTGCCAGTCCTGCTGAAGACGCAGCGGCATCCAACGGGCGAAGCACGGTGAAAAACGTCACGACTGTCGGACTGCTGGGCCTGATATCGGTTGTACTGGGAACCTTCGGAGACCTCGACACGGTCACCGACACCGGTGTGTCCCCGGGCCGGGCCGCGTTGGACGGAGCTTCCCACGCGCCGGTTGCGGACTTCGCCCACACCTCCATCGCGCCAGCCACCCTTACCGCCGTGGTGCAGCGCTACTGCCAGGTGTGCCACAACGACGCGCTCCTGACGGGCAATCTTTCGCTCGCCGGGTTCGACGTGGAGCAGGCGCCGTCGCGGCCCGAGACCGCGGAGAAGATGATCCTCAAGCTGCGTGCGGGGATGATGCCTCCCCCCGGGATGCCCCGGCCCGCGGGCGACACCCTCGTGGCGCTGGTGGAGGAGCTGGAGGCGAGGATGGACGCGGCCGCGCGCGAGGCGCCCAACCCCGGCGGACGCACCTTCCAACGGCTCAACCAGGCCGAGTACGCAAGGTCGATCGAGGACCTCCTGAACCTGCGCATCGACGCCGGTGACTATCTGCCGCCCGACACCAAGAGCGCGAACTTCGACAACATCTCCGAGGCGCAGCTGCTCTCGCCCACGCTCCTCGACGCGTACATGAACGCGGCCAACCAGATCAGCCGCCTGGCCATCGGCAACCCCGGCGCCCAGCCCGCCGAGCGGACCTACACGGTCTCCGGCTACGTCTCCCAGAGCGAGCGGGTGCCCGGGGCGCCCTACGGCACGCGCGGCGGCGTGAGCGTGGTTCACCACTTCCCCGCTGACGGCACCTACCAGTTCCGCATCGTCTTCGAGCACACCACCACGGGCGAGGGCTTCTTCGGCCAGATCGCCCGCTTCGAGCAGCTCGAGGTCTCGATCAACGGCGAGCGGGTGGCGCTGCTGGACGTGGACCAGTGGATGCACATTTCCGATCCGGAAGGCATCTCCATGCGCACGGATCCGGTCTTCGTGCGCGCCGGGCCGCAGCGGGTGACCGCGGCGTTCGTCAAGCGCACGGAGGGACCGGTGGAAGACCTCATGTCGCCCCACGAATGGTCGCTGGCGGACCGGCACACGGGCATCAGCGGCTACGGGTTGACGCTGCTTCCACACCTTCGGGACCTGGTGATCGGCGGGCCCATCGACGCGTCCGGCGTCTCGGAGACCCCGAGCCGTCAACGGATCTTCACCTGCCGCCCCGAGTTGGCGCAGGAGAGCGAGAGCTGCGCGCGCAGCATCCTGACGGAGCTTGCCGGCAAGGCGTACCGCCGGCCCCTGCTCGAGCGCGACATCGCGCCGCTCATGGCCTTCTACCGCACCGGCGAGGCGGAGGGCGGCTTCGAGGCGGGCATCGGCGCCGCGCTGACGGCCATCCTGGCGAGCCCGCACTTCGTGTTCCGCATGGAGGAGGCGCCGGCCGACATCCAGCCGGGCGAGACCTTCCGGATCGGCGACGTGGATCTGGCTTCGCGGCTGTCCTTCTTCCTCTGGGGCACGCCCCCGGACGACGAGCTGATGGCGCTGGCGCGGGAAGGCGCGCTTTCACGGGACCAGGTCCTGGAAGCACAGGTGCGGCGCATGCTGGCCGATCCGCGCGCGGCTTCCCTGGGACCCCGGTTCGCGGGCCAGTGGCTGCGCCTGCAGGATCTGGAGCTGGTTCGCCCCGACCAGTTCTGGTTCCCCGACTACGACCAGCAGCTCGCCGACGCCATGCTGCGCGAGACCGAGCTGTTCTTCAACCACCTGGTCGAGGCAGACAGGAGCGTTCTCGATCTGTACGACGCCGACTACACCTTCGTGAACGAGCGCCTGGCGCGGCACTACGGCATCCCCAGGGTGCTGGGCAGCCAGTTCCGGCAGGTGGCGTATCCCGGCGCCGAGCGGCGGGGCGTGCTGGGTCACGGGAGCATCCTCACCCTGACCTCGGTGGCGAACCGCACCTCGCCGGTGCTGCGCGGGAAGTGGGTCATGGAGGTCCTTCTGGGGACGCCTCCGCCCCCTCCGCCGCCGGGCATCCCGGACCTCGAGGAGACCGAGGACTCGGAAGGCGGACGCATGCTCACCACCCGGGAGCGCATGGAGAAGCACCGTGCCAACCCGGCGTGCAACGCCTGCCACCAGTTCATGGATCCCATCGGGCTGGCGCTGGACAACTACGACGTGACCGGGAAGTGGCGCATCCGCGAGCACGGCATGCCGCTCGACACGCGGGGCACCTTCTACGACGGCAGCACGGTCGCGAGCCCCGACGACCTGCGCGAGGCGCTCCTGCGGCGGCCGGAACCGCTCATCCGTACGTTTACGGCGAACCTGATGACGTACGCGCTGGGCCGCCGGACCGAGTACTACGATCAGCCCGCCATCCGCGCCATCGTGGCGGAGGCGGCGGAAGAGGAATACAGGATGTCGTCCTTCATTGCGGGCGTGGTGAAGAGCGACGCCTTCAGATCCAAGAGGGTACCCGAGGCGCTGGCGGAGAGCGCCCCGCAGCCGCCCGACCGGTAGGCGCGCCGGCAGCCGGAGGCGGAAGACGCACCCGGCTGCCCTGCCCACCCCCGAGCGGCGACGAACCATCCGAGGAGAGTGGAGATGCACTTCATCACCGGGACACACATCCCCCGTCGTACCTTCCTGCGCGGAGCCGGCGCGACCGTCGCCCTGCCCTTCCTGGACGCCATGATCCCCGCCGGGGGCGTCTGGTCACGGCGCGCGGCGGCCGAACCCGCCACCCGCCTGGTCGCCATCGAGATGGTGCACGGAGCGGCGGGCTGCAACGAGTGGGGCGCCACCCAGTACCTGTGGTCTCCCGAGGCGACCGGCCGCAACTTCGACCTCTCCTCCAGTTCGCTGCTTCCGCTGGAGCCCTACCGCGACCGCCTCACCATCATCAGCAACACCGACGTGCGGATGGCCGAGGCCAGGATGCCCCACGAGATCGGCGGCGACCACTTCCGTTCGAGCGCCGTCTTCCTGACGCAGGCCCATCCACGGCAGACGCGGGGCTCGGACGTCTATGTCGGCACGTCGATGGACCAGATCCACGCGCAGCGCTTCGGGCAGGACACGCCGATCCCCTCGATGCAGCTCTGCATCGAGAACGTGGACCAGTCGGGGGGGTGCGCGTACGGGTACTCGTGCGTCTATACCGACACCATCAGCTGGGCCTCGTCCACCGAGCCGCTTCCCATGATCCGTGACCCGCGGGTGGCGTTCGAGATGCTGTTCGGGGCCGGAGGCACGCCCGAGGAGCGCGCCGCGCGCAGACGGACCGACGGGAGCATTCTCGACTGGATCGCCGGGGAGGTCGCGTATCTCAGGCGAGCGCTTGCGCAGGACGACCAGCAGCGCCTGGATCGCTACCTGGAGAACGTCCGCGAGCTGGAGCGGAGAATCGAGGGCATCGAGAACCGCAACACCAGCGGAGAGCCGCGCGAGTTGCCCGAGGCGCCGGCCGGAGTCCCGGACTCCTTCACCGAGCACATGCAGCTCATGTTCGACATCCAGGTGCTGGCCTTCGCGTCCGACGTCACGCGCGTGTTCTCCTTCAAGACGGGCCGTGACGCGTCTTCGCGGGTCTACACCGAGAGCGGCATCGACAAGGCCTTCCACCCGGCCTCGCATCACGGGGGCAACGAGGAGGCGATTCTCGACTTCGCCCGCATCAACACCTTCCAGGCGGGGCAGCTTCCGTATCTCCTGCAGAAGCTGGAGGAGACGACGGAGGGCGACGCCACGCTGCTCGACAAGACCATGGTCATCTACGGCTCGCCGATGGCGGACGGGAACCTGCACAACCATCGCCGCTGTCCGCTCATCGTGCTGGGCGGCGCGAACGGGCGCCATGAAGGCGGGCTGCACCTGAAGGCTCCGGACGGCACCCCGATGGCCAACGTGATGTTGAGCATGCTGCACGCCCTGGGGCACGACGACAGGGACAGCTTCGGCGACAGCACGGGCGAGTTCCGGTTGAGCTACCCGGCGGTGGCGACCGACGCTGCCGGTCCCTCCGGCGGGAGCCGGTAGTGCGCGCACCGCAGATTGCCCCGCTGCGGAGACGGGGGTTCCGGCTGAGCGCAGGAGTTGTCGCGCTTCTGCTGTGGGCCGCCCCCGCCGCCGACTCGCCGGTGGCGGACGCGGCCATGCGGGGAGACGCGGACGCCGTGGAGGCACTGATCGCCCGGGGCGCCGACGTGAACCTCCCCCAGGGCGACGGCATGACCGCGCTGCACTGGGCCTCGGAGCGGGCCGACGCCGCCCTGCTGCGCGTCCTGTTGGACGCCGGGGCCACCGTCGACGCCGTCACCCGTATCGGTGACTACACCCCGCTGCACCTCGCCGCCAAAGCGGGGAGCGCCGGCGCCGTGGAGGCGCTGCTGGAAGCGGGGAGCGACCCCCTTGCGGTGACCGCGACCGGCGCCGTGACGGCCATGCACTTCGCGGCCGGAGCCGGCAGCGCGGATGCGGTGGCCGCCCTCGCCCGCCACGGCGCCGAAGTCGATGCCCGAGAGTCGGAGCGGGCACAGACGCCGCTCATGTTCGCCGCGGCCAACGACCGGGTTGAGGCGGTGCGGGCGTTGTTGGCGCTGGGGGCCGACCTCACGCTCCGCACCCGGGTCGTGGACATCGTGGACCTCGCGGCCGTCGACCGGGAGGCGGGGGAGGCGCGGGACGAAGTGCTGGAGGGGTTCCGGGCGCAGACCGAGGACCCGCGCTCCTGGCGGCCCACGCCCGAGCAGGTGCAGGCCGCGGTGCGGGCCGGCCACGAGGTGCAGACCTCGAGGTCCCAGGCCGCATCCGAACAGGAAGAGGCGGAAGTAGCCCCGGACGCCTTTCCCGGATACACGGGGCTGGTGGGTGCCCAGGGCGGGATGACGGCGCTCCTGCACGCGGTTCGCGAGGGGCACGTGGAGACGGCCCGGGCGCTGCTGGACGCGGGCGCGGACATCAACGGCGCGAGCGGCGGCGACCACACCAGCCCGCTGCTCATGGCGACCATCAACGGTCACTTCGACCTGGCCATGACTCTCCTCGGCCGGGGAGCCGATCCACGCACCGCCAGCGACGCCGGGGCGACACCGTTGTTCGCCACCATCAACGCCTACTGGGTCCCGAAGTCGCGCTATCCTCAGCAACAGGCCTATCAGCAGCAGCAGATCACCTACCTGGAGCTGATGGAGGCGCTGCTCGAAGCCGGTGCCGATCCCAACGCGCGCCTGACCCGGCACCTGTGGTACATGTCCTACACCTTCGACCTGTTGCGGGTGGACACCCAGGGCGCCACCCCCTTCTGGCGGGCCGCCTACGGGACCGACGTGGAGGCCATGAAGCTGCTCGTGTCGTACGGCGCCGATCCGTCGATCCCTACCATGAAGCCCCCCGAGCGGCGCAGGCGCGGTGCGGACACCGAGGATCCCTCCGGGCTGCCGCCGGCCCCGGTGGGAGGCCCCGGGGTGTACCCGATTCACGCCGCCTCGGGCGTGGGCTACGGGGAGGGCTACGCGGGCAACTCGCACCGGCACGCCCCGAACGGCTGGCTGCCCTCCGTCAGATACCTGGTCGAGGAACTGGGGGTCGATGTGAACGCCCGCGACCACAACGGTTACAACGCCCTCCATCACGCCGCCGCGAGAGGGGACGTGGAGTTGATCCGCTATCTCGCGGACCGGGGAGCCGACGTGATGGCGGTCAGCCGCCGGGGTCAGACCACCGCGGACATGGCGAACGGCCCGGTGCAGCGCATCCAGCCCTTCCCCGAGGCGCTGGCACTGCTGGAGAGCCTGGGCGCGCACAACAACGACAACTGCCTGTCCTGCTGAGGATCAAGTCAGGCGTCAGGGCACCAGCAGGCGAATGACGCCGTCCCGCTTGTTGAGCAGCAGCGCCTGACCGTCGGGCCCTGAACCGAAGCGCAGGTCCGCCCGGGTCGCGGCCTCGCGCCCCTGTGAGGCGTTCGTCTCTCGGATCACCTGAAGCAGCGTCTTCGTCTGGCCGCCGTCGTTGAGCAGGACTCTCCGGATCGGCTCCTGCCCCCCGTCCGGAAGCTCATCGGCGCTGATGTAGAAGATCTCGCCGCTCGGGTTGTCGCCGAACAGGACGAGACCGGTGAGCTGGGGGATCGCCCCGTAGCGGTAGACGTGGACGCCGGTTGCGGCCGACTGCCTCTGGAGCAGCGGATCCAGCTGGCCGTATTCCGCGACCGGATACCGGAACGCCGGGTCGCCGCGCGGATTCTCGAGGCGGACTTCTTGGCGGCTCACGAACCTGAAGCTGCCCTCCCAGACGTTCCACCCCAGGTTGTCGCCCGCTTCCACCAGGCTCAGCTCCTCCACGATGTTCTGGCCGATGTCGGCCATGAACATGTTGCCGGTCTCCGGATCCCAGGCGAAGCGCTGTGGATTGCGGGCGCCGTACGCGTAGATCTCACCGAGGGTGTCGTCGGATCCGTCGCCGGCGAAGGGATTGTCGGCGGGGATGCCGTATTGCCCGTTGGCGCTGTTCGACCCGAGGGGATCGATCCGCAGGATCTTCCCGAACGCCGAGCCCAGGTCCTGTGAGAGGTTCAACGGGTCGCCGCCGCTCCCGCCGTCCGCAGACCCGACGTACAGCATCCCGAAGTCGGGGTCTCCGACCGACGCGGTCGGATTGAAGGCGAGTTGGCCGCCGTTGTGGTTGCCGAAAGGCTGCTGCTGCCGGAGGAGTTCGCGGGGCGCGCCACCGTCGTAGGTCGCCGCTCCGGGGTCGCGCGTGACCCATTCATGCAGGACCGTGTCGTGGGAGTCGTTGCCGCCCGCGGGCGTGAAGTCGGGAGGGGGATCCGTGTTCTCGGTGTCGGTCCAAGTGTAGAAGCGGCCGAATCCCGGGCTTCCCGGCTCTCCGAACTGCGGATGGAAGGCGAAGCTCTGGAACCCCCTCTCGCCCCCGCGCGAGTGGACGCCGATCCCCCAACGCGGATCGTTGATGTCCAGGTATTGCCGAACCGCTTCGCCGCCGTAGCCAACCGCGTAGAGCGGGCCGCGCATGTCGTTTACGAACATGCGACCCGTGCCGGGCTCGTCGACGAGGAGCATCATCCTGGCGGGCGCCCCGTCGACATCGGGCAGCCGCGCGAACTCCACGAAGTCCACCACGATCACGCCCTCGGTGGTCTCGATCGGGCGGGGGAAAGGGTCGTTGGTACCCTGGGCCGCCGCCGGCGCAGCGACGAGCGCGGCCGCGATCACCTTCCCGAGCGCGCTCATCCCTTGAACCCTCCCCTCCGGGGTACCCGATGATGTCCTGCCGATCAGGCCCCGCCCATCTCCTCCAGCAACCGCTCGAACTCCTCGCGCCGCTCCTGGTCCAGGCTGACCTCGAGGGTGAAGAGCTGGTACTCCTCCTCGGACATCCCGTGGCTCTCGTAGATCTCCGCGAGCCTCCGGTCCATCTCTGAGCGCAGCTCCTCCTTGCCGGGATCGTCGTGGACCACGGCAATTGCCTGGTTGAACTCCTCGCGGGCTTCAACCACCTCGATATGGACCTGAACGAAGAGCAGGAACCGTTCGTCGCTCGCAGCGGGCGCCGGCGCTTCCTCCTCCTGTTGAGCGTGGAGCGTCGAGGGCCCGAGGATGAACAGAGAGGCAAGCGCCAGCAGACCACCCGGAACCGTGAGTCTCGGGGCCGTTCTCATCGCGATACTCTCCTTCCGGCTACGCCTTTTTTCAGGCACGGATACATGTCGAACGGGGTACGAGGCGACAAGGCTTTCATGCCCCTGCCGACGCGACCGACGTACTATATTATCTTGTCTGGACTTGTCCGGAAACAAGCCCCGGTTGCGTTGACTGCGGCGGATGATGATCTTGGGGCCGAACCGTTCCGTGCATGGACGGCGATGCCAGCGATGAGGCCGCGATTGGAGTGAGGCCATGCCCGTCTACGAGTACGTTTGCAACGATTGCGGGCGGCAGTTCGAGGTTCTGCTGCTGAGGCAGGAGACCGCGGCCTGCCCCTCATGCGAGAGCGCCGACCTGAAGCGGCTTCTGTCCGTACCCAAGGTCAAGTCTTCTTCGACACATGAGTTGGCGATGCGCGCCGCGAAGAAGCGTGACCAGGCCCAGGCCTGGGAGCGGGTTAACGAACAGCGCAAATACGAGGAGAGTCACGACCGGCACGGCTGAACCTGCCCGGTCCGGGGCGCGAGCCAAGGCCCCACGAGAGTTACCGTGAACCGAAGAGGAGTAGAGATGATCGCGAATGGAAAATGGGGCCTCGTCGCCGCGGGCATGCTGGTGATGGCCGCTGCCGTGCCGGCTACCGAGTCCGGCATTCCGCAGGCTCTGCCGGAAGGCGTGACTGAAGAGATGGTGGAAGAAGGCAGGGCGCTCTTTGCGAGCGACGCGCTGTGCTTCACCTGCCACGCGACTGGCGAGGGAGTCCCGAACCTGGGACCCAACCTGACCGACGACACCTGGCTCAACATCGAGGATCCCACTTCCTACGACCAGTTTGTGGAACTGATCAACACGGGTGTCCCGATGCCCAAGGAGCACATGATCCCCATGGTGCCGCGGGCGGGCAGCCCCATCAACGACGAGCAGGTCCGGGCCGTCGCGGCGTTCGTCTGGACGCTGGCGAACGGAAGCTAGACCACACCCTGCGGGTACACACGCGACCCGCACGAATTAGAAAGGCCCGCCGCCTCTTCAGCCTGGAAGGGGCGGCGGGCCTTCTCTGTTGCCCGGCGCGTGACCTGCGTCACCCGCAGGGCGCGTGTTTCAGCGAGTGAGGGTCGGGGTCAGCGCCCCATGCCCTCGCCGCGCTTCATGAAGCCCATGTGAGCGTTGGCCTGCTCGAGGCCGCCCTCGCCTTCCTGCCAGCCCACGCGACCGTCGCCGTTGGCGTCGAGCCCGGAGACGAGCTGACCGGCCACTTCCGCCATCTCCTCGACCAGAGGCGCGGCGGCATCGGCGGACTCGGCTTCCTGGATCTGGGCAGCCAGTTCGAGAATGCGGTCCGCCCTCGCGACCGTATTGTTGGCCGACGTGGCGACGTGGTTCGAGTGGGTGCGGATGTTGTCGGTCGCGCCTTCGGAGTCGGCGGCCATGGAGATGTGGCGGGCCGCTCCCGTCGCAGCCTGCTTCACGCCATAGCCGGCGCCCGGGCCGTTCTCCACGACGGTGGGATCGACGGCATGCTGGACGTGGCCGGTGTGACGCTTCATGGCGTCGAGGCTGGTCAGGTCACGCGCGGCCAGGCCCGCGTGCATGGCCGCGACCTCGGCCTCGGCGATGGCGGCGGGAAGCAGTCCCATCCCGTCGGGGGTGCCGCGGAACCCGTCCGCGACGTGTCCCATGTGAGCGTGTGCTGGGCTGTCCTGGGCGGCCGCGTCAGTCGCGAAACCGACCACGGCGAGCGCCATCAGGGCGATGGTGAATGGGTGTGCGCGCATGGAGTACCTCCGTGAAGAATGAAGGGGATGAATCTTCTGGTGAACCTGTGCAAGACTTCCTGAAACCGGCGGCTTTCCCCGACGATTCCCGTCGCCGGAGACACCTGCAGAGAAATTGCATGTCCCGGCGTTGACAGGCAAGCAAGAGCGTTGTCCGACGACAAGTGAGCATGAGCGTGCGATTGATTTCCAACGACAAGTGAGCATGAAGCGGGGTGCGGGCAGATCATGGGAGCATGATCATGACATTTCGCACCAACCGGATTCGCACCCTCGACGAGGTCCGCGCCTTCCTGGAAGGAAATGAGGCGACCGACATCACCCTACACGACCGCCAGCAGGCCTACGCGTTCATCGAGCGCACCCTGGTCCGGTTTCGCTACCACTTCGGCTTGTCCCGCGCCGGCAAAGCCCGCCTTCACGGCCACTCTGAGGCTCGCCGCGTTCTCCGGAACGACTGCGCTCGTGAAGCTCGAGGTGGCCCGCAGAGCCCGGAGGAGGATGTGGAGGCCAGCACCGGCACTCCGGGGCTGGTGGTGGAGGAAGCGTCTGAGGCGCTTGGGCACCGAGAGCACGAACTGGCGCACCGGGACGTTGGGGGGAGACGTGATCCACCAGGTGGGCGCGTCGCTTCGCGCACGGCTCGGCAGATTATTGCTTGACTCGTGGACCTCGGCTAAACTTGATGAGTGTCAACGCCTCGTCTGCCCAGCCGACGCTCGAAGCGAGGAGGTCTTCGGTCCCGGAAGCCCTGAGCCCGGCTGGTGCCTGCGGCCTCGAGCAATCGACTAGACTGACAGGTCGGCGGCGAGGGAGCGTCGCGATCGGGCGGCGGCCGCATCCCCGAATCATGTCTCGCCCGGCCTCGTCTGCCGGGCGTTGTCTATCTGGACCGTCGGTCAGGAATCGACCCGTCCAACGTACAGCTGGTTCGAGCCGACACATGTTCAAGACCGGCTACATCGTGAGCCCGCGCGGCGATATGCTCTGGTTCTTGGGCTTACCATTCATCGCCGTCTTGATCGCGTTGGGCTTCCAGGCCTGGCTCCCGTATGTGGCGGTAGCATCCATCAACCTGTGGATCACGATTCCTCACCACTACGCCGGGTGGGTGCGCGCGTACGGTGTGCCAGAAGAGCTGGCGCGCTTCAAGGACCGCCTCATCATCGGTCCGATGGTGATCGTCGCCTTCACGGCCGTCGGGCTCACCTGGGCCCCGATCACGATGCTTCTGCTGGTCACGGCGTGGGACCACCAGCACAGCATCATGCAGCAGCATGGCTTCAGCCGCATCTACGACTTCAAGGCCGGGGCCGGCATGCCGTCCACCGGACGATGGGACCTGACGCTGCACTGGGTCCTGTACTCCACCATGTTCCTCAACGCGCCGATGTTCAGGCACTTGTGGATCCGCGAGCTGCACCGGATGCAGCTCCCGGTGTCCGTCGATTTCGTTGAGATTCTCCTGAAGGTCAGCTGGGTCGTGTTCGGGACCTACCTCGCTTTCTACGCTTGGCACGTCTGGAGGACCGCGGCCGCTGGCCACCAGGTCAACCCCATCAAGTACGCCTTCATCGGGTCCAGCTATTTCCTCTGGTATTTTGCCGCCTGGCACACGAATTCGATCCTCCTGTACGCCGTGGCGCACCGGATCATGCACGGCGTCCAGTACATGGTGATCGTGTATTTCTTCCTTCGAAGGAAGTCCGAGCACGGCACCTCACAGCCGGGGTTCTGGAGTCGCGTGGTGGGACAGGGGAGACTGAAGTGGTTTCTGCTGGGGGGGGGCGCATACGCACTCATCGTTCAGCTGCTCATCAACCGCCCGTTGGACGAGTTTGGATTCGGTGTCGTGAACTTCGCCGCCTATCCGGCCATCGAGCAGTTCAATATCGCCGGGCTGGACTACTCGGCCGGGTACGCGCTCTTCGCCGAAACGATGATCGCCGCCTTCGCGCTGACCCATTATTACGTGGATTCCTTCATCTGGAAGGTGCGGGACAAGAACGTTCAGAAGGGGCTGTAGCCATGTGGTACCAGCGATACCGCCTGTTGCTCGTCATATACGGGATTTGCCTCGTCGTGGGCGTCCGCGAGTACCTGATCTCGCGCGGCACCGCCCCGCCGGGCTGGTTCAGCGAGGAGGGGCGCGAGCTCACGGAGGTCATCGCGCGAGTCAATCCTCGCGAGTCCGACACGGAGTTCCTGGAAAGCATGCAGGCGCTTTGGGGCGGAGACCTGGATGGGTTCGAGCGGCTCCTCCAGGAAGCACTGGCAAAGGATCCCAAGCACGACAACATGATGCTGCGCTTCCATGCGCAGCACCTGATCGATACAGGAGCGAACTGGCTGGACGTGAATCAGGCCCTGAACCGGTGGAGGCTCAACCATCCGTTCGACCCCGAGCCCATCAACTATTACATGGACCGTGGTCCGCGTACGGAGCTCGAACTCACCGCGATGGAGGACGCGCTCGAACGGGTTCGCTGGATCGACCGGGTCAGGCTGGAGCCCATCGGCCGCGCGGGTGCAGAGCCGCCCTGGCGTGCCATCATCGTCTTCCGCCACGGGGTCGTAGCCGATGTTCGCGACGTGATGAGCGCCGTGAACCTGGTTCGGCCGAACTAGACTCCCTTGAACCTACGGACAACAACTGGAAACGAGAGTCGCCAAGCCTAGTGTAGTGCCGCATAAGTCCATGCATGCCTGCACTGCTAAGGATTCGATTGCGACCCGGGGACCGCAAGGAGCTCGAGGGCTGGGTTCGAGCCCGCACGACCCCGCAGCGGCGCGTGGAGCGCGCTCGGATCGTCCTGGGCTCGACCGGCGGGTTGTCGGGCCGAGCTCTGGCCCGCCAGATCGGCGTCTCGCTGCCGACGGTGCAGCGATGGCTGGACCGGTATGACGAGGAGGGTCTCCCGGGGCTCGAAGACCGGGCCCCCCGGCCGGCCGCGAAGCAGGATCACGGCCGAACTGGAGGCCGAGGTCGTGCGCCGCACGCTCGAGGAGAAGCCGTCGCGCGGGACGCACTGGTGCATGGGGCTGCACCACAGCCAGATGGGACGGATGTGGGGCACCCCCGCGTGCACTTCCACTTCGTGCCCACCTCGGCATCGTGGCTGAACCTCGTCGAGCGCTTCTTTTCCGACCTCACGCAGCGCTAGCTCAAGCGCCTCGCGGTCCACAGCCTCGGCCAGCTCGTGCACGCGATCACCAGCTATATCAACGACCGCAACCGTGCCCCGAAACCCTTCGTCTGGACCGCCACCGTGAAAGACATCCTGGCAAAGGTCACTCGTGCCAACACCGCTTTAGCGGCACTACACTAGCTGCCCATTGCGCAAGCAGGCTAGGGCTTGACACAGCACACTGATCCCAACGTGTGTTGCCGTCGGAGGCTTGGCGGGGGCAGTCCGCTTGCGTTGCTGTGAATCGGCTGCTAATCTCCCCTGACAGCGCTTCAGTTATTTGGGATTCCTGAGGATAAGGAGGCACCCATGAGGGCGCTATTCGTATTCGTCTCGCTTGTCTCCATCCTGGTCGCCACGTCGGCAGCAGCGCAGACCGTGGGTAGCATCACGGGACTCGTCACCAGCTCGCGCACGCTGGAGGCCGGTGAACGCAGTACAGGTGTATATCCCCACGCTTCAGGTGGGAGCTCTCGCCCAAGAGAACGGCCGCTATCTGCTCGTGAATGTCCCGGCCGGGACGCACGTCCTGAGAACCGAGCGCATCGGATTTCGGCCAGTCGAACAGGAAGTCACGGTGGTGGCCGGCCAGGCGGTCGAGGCGAACTTCATCTTGGATGAGGACGCCCTGGCACTGGACGAGATCATCGTCACAGGCACCGCCGGGCAGGCGCGGCGGCGCGAGGTGGGCAACACCGTCGCTCAAATCAACATCGCCGAGGTCGCTGAACCAGTGGCGAATGTCGACAACCTTATCCAGGCCCGTGCCCCCGGCGTCCTCATCGCGGGACAGTCGGGTTCATCGGGTTCGGGCTCGCAGATCCGTCTGAGGGGCAACGTCAGCGTCGCGCTGAGCAACAATCCCCTCATCTATGTCGACAACGTGCGCATCAAGAGTGAGCCGTACTCCCTGGGGGCCAGGAGTCGGCAGAACCGTCCGGCCACCTCGGGTAGCCCCCTCAACGACATCAACCCGGCAGACATCGAGCGGATCGAGATCATCAAGGGGGCCGCGGCGACGACGTTGTACGGCACCGAGGCGGCCGCGGGAGTGATTCAGATATTCACCAAGAGGGGCTCGACAGGTGCCCCCGTCTGGGCGGCCCAGATGGACCAGGGCTTCAACTATTTCCGCCCTTGGAACAAGGGCGACAGGGAGCCGTTCAACTTCCACGAGCCCGTGCTGCGCAACGGCTGGCGTCAGCGCTACTCGGCCTCCGTGCAGGGGGGTCAGGGTCAGCTCGGGTATTTCCTCTCCGCCTCGATGCTCGACAGTGACGGGGGGATCGAGACCGACAAGGAGGAGTCGTGGAGTGTACGGGGCAATGCGAGCTTCAGGCCTCTGGAGAATCTGATCCTTCAGTTCAACAGCTCGATGATGTCCCAGGACGTTGTGAACACCCGGCAAGGGAACAACGTCACCGGTACCGTCATGGTCACCAACCAGGAGTACTGGGGCCCCACATCGCGGGATGAAGCGACACTTCGGACGATGCTCGACCGAATCGCTCCTCGGAGCACTCGTCGCTTCATCAGCGGACTGACCGCCCAGTACGATCCTATTCCCAACTGGTCCAACCGCCTGACCGTCGGCTACGACCTTGCCGACCTACGAGGGGAGTTCGAGATACCCTACGGCTGGCGCTTCGCGGACGCCGAGAAGGGCAGCCGGGAGCGACAGGTCAACCAAACCGTCACTAAGAGCTTCGACTTCGTCAGCTCGCTGACGTGGGACCTGGCCTCGGAGTGGCGGTCCACAATGTCGGTGGGCGCGCAGGGCGTGGAAACCGACGAGCAGGACGTCAGGGCCGAAGGGTTCGACTTCCCTGGGCCGGGCGAATTCACGGTGTCGAGCACGGCCCGTCGCAGCGCGGCAGAGAGCAGGCTACGCGTCATCACGGGGGGGTTCTTCCTACAAAACCTCTTGGACTTTCGGGACCGCTACTTCTTGACGTTGGGTCTACGCGTCGACGGCAACAGCGCGTTCGGCCAGTCGTTCGGGCTACAGCCATACCCGAAGGCCAGCCTTTCCTATGTCCTATCGGACGAGGACTTCTGGCCAAGCGACTTCGCTGACGTGAAGCTGCGTGCGGCATACGGGCACGCGGGTCGTGCTCCCGGGGCTTTTGACGCCGTGCGTACGTGGGATCCGGTCGGCTACGGCCTCAACCGTCCGGCACTCCTTCCGGAGAATCTCGGGAACGCTGATCTGGGCCCCGAGCGCACTGCTGAGATCGAGCTCGGGTTCGATGCCGCGTTCCTGAACGGGCGGCTGAGGTTCGACTACACCTACTACAGCCAGACGACTTCGGACGCGCTCTTCGCGGTTCAGGAACCCTTGTCCAACGGCGACTGGAGCCCCCAGCTCAAGAACGTGGGCAAGATGAAGAACTGGGGTCATGAGCTGCTGATAGACGCCGAGGTGCTGAACTACCAGACGTTCGGTTGGAACGTAGGCCTGATGGCCTCGACGAACCACAGCGAAGTCTTGAGCCTGGGAGGCTCACCTCGTTTCGCTCCAGCCAGCACGGTTCGCTACCAGGCGTGGATCGAGGAGGGCCAACCCGTGCCCGTGATCAGAACCAATTGGGTCACGAATTACTGGGAGAAGGCCAAGCCGATCTACGCAGACGACACGATCATGGGTCCGCACTGGCCCACGCTCAGCCTATCGCCGAACATGACGCTCAGGCTCCCGGGGGACATTCTGCTCTCGGGGCGAGGTGAATACCAGGGTGGCTTCTGGATCAACAACATCGCGGAGACGGCGGCTCTGGGGAGAGGGCTGGACATGGTGATGTGCTGGGACGCGCACGATAAGTTCGACTCGGGCCAGGAGGAGGAGCTTTACGCCTGGGAATGGGCCAAGTGCATCGAGAGCGGCGTGTACGGCAAGTTCGTCAACCCCGGCGATTACTTCGAGCTGCGTGACATCAGCCTCACTGTACCCGTCGGCCGCTTCGTCCCGGGGACCAGCTCGGCGATGCTCACAGTGTCCAGCCGCAACCTCTGGTACTGGACGAAGAGGGAGCTCAGGACCGGTCACCCGGAAAGCCTCGAGGTCCAGATCAACGGCAGCCCCATCATCAGGCAGATTGGGGAGCAACTCCCACCGTCGTCGAGCTTCGTGATCTCACTCCGAGCAACCTTCTAAGCGGGGAGCGATCCCATGACTACGAGAAATCACAGGGGGGTTTCGCTTCCCGGCTGCGTGGCCGCGGCGACGTTGTTGGTCTGTCTGGGCCTGTCAGGATGCGACTTCGACGTGATCAATCCCGGGCCCCTGCAGGACAGTGCTACGGACGACCCCGGAGCTTGGCTGGCACTGGTGAACGGCATCGAGCGCGCGCTCGCAAACGGGTTCGAGGATTTCGCCGAGAGCGGCGACGCGCGGGCCCGTCAGATCCAGCCTGCGGGCGACACGAATCTCAATCACGAGTACGAGATCGGCAGCGCCGGTTCGCCTGGATCCCCGGTCGACATTGGGGACCAGGAAGCCGGATTCGGGGAGCTGCAACAGGCTCGTTGGGTGGGCGAGCAGGCCATCGAGCGTGTGGAGGCCGTTCTCGGCTCTGCGGCGTCCTCCAACGAGCTGCTGGCCCAGATGTACCTCTGGACCGGTTACGCGAACCGGATCCTGGGCGAGTACATGTGCCACGCCGTCTTTAACGGTGGACCACCGGAGGACTACAAGACGCATTTGACTCGCGCCATCGGCCAGTTTACCTCGGCGGCGAATATCGCGACCGCGGGCAGCGATGTGCAGATGGCTGCGTACGGCGGGAGGGCGTCCACGCACCTGCACCTCCAGAACTACGCGGAGGCGGAGGCGGACGCGCAGCGGATTCCCATGGGCTTCGAGTGGGGCGTCCACTACTACAGCGAGAACTCTCCGAGCTGGTATTGGGTCACGCAGATATCCGGTGCCGCCGTGCGAGGCATCACCACTTGGATGACTCTCTTCGACGAGTACTACCTGGACACCGGCGATCCGCGCGCCGCGTGGGGCTTCGACCCCAACTACCCCACCGGCGAGACGCCCAGGCCTCTGACCTGGGGGGACGTCCCCTTCCAGTATCCGCTGAAGTTCTTCGTGCCCAGAACGCCGGCGGCCTACACGGACTTCGACTCCCGGGACGGGACGGCGATGCGCAATCTCACGATCCCTGTGACGAGCTACCGTGAGATGCAGCTCATCATCGCGGAGGTGGGCCTTGAACTTAGGAGTGACTGGCAGACCGCGAGGGACATCATCAACAGCCGCAGGGCCGAGCTGATCACCGAGAACACGAGCGTACACGGTGGCGGCCACGAGGGTGGCACGCCGCTCGAACCCTTCCCGATTACCGATCTGGAGTCGGCCTGGAAGTGGCTCAAGCGAGAGCGGGCCATAGAGATGTGGATGGAGGGGAGACGCATCGGGGATCTGCGCCGCTGGAGGGAGCAGGGCACGCCGGGCGAGCTACACCCCCTGGAGTTTATCCCGGAGGAGGTCGCGCAACGGCACGGCGTGAGTCGGGAGCAGGACGTTTGCATCCCGATTCCGCAGCGTGAGATTGAAACGAATAACAATATTGCCGATAACTTCCGCGGCTGAAGGTAGGCGACGATGGCTGCAAGGATCGGCTCAAAGCTGGTCTCGGTTATACTCGCGGTGGGTTGCTTTGCGGCGAGTTCGGGCTGTCACTCTTATCGGGCGATCGCCCCTGACGCGGCTTCACCTGGCACTACGGTTCGCGCACACCTGACCCCTCCCGGAGTGGCGCGCCTTACGGTCAGCCTGGGCGATGCTCGAAGCACCGTCGAGGGACAAGTGGTCGAAGCCGCAGGGAGGCAGTTACACCTGCTCTCGCGGCACGAGTCGACGAATCGGTTTGAGAACGGCTTGGGATCGCCGTACCTACAACAGCGGATCATCATCGGACGGGATGAGATCCAAGGCATAGAGGAACGGGTCCTCGACCGGAGGAAGACCGCAGCCGTGACGACTGTCCTCGTTGGAGCGCTCACCGGTTTGTTCGTGCACTTCATGTGGGGCGACAGCAAGGGAGGAATACTCGATGAAACAGGTGACGAGGTGATATACTAGATCGTGCCTTAGAGCTACCTCCCCGACAACCTCTTCCGCGCGCAGGTACCCTTCCTGCGAAGGGTATTCCGGCTTCTGGCTGGCCCGTGACGAGCTATGTTATGATTTAGTAATGGACTGTCTTGCAAGCGATTGTCCCCTGATGAGGACGTGGGCCCTCGTTTCGCGACGCCCCCTGGGGCGGTCTCGCTCTGGGACAATCGCGCCGAACCGTCGGCCTCGAACGGGGCGCGTGCGCACCAACGCCGCCTGTGTCTTGTCCATCCTGCTATCAGCGCTCCCCCTGCAACTCAGCTCCCAGGAGACCGGCTCGATCTCGGGACGGGTGGTCGACGTCGAGACGCGTGTTCCAGTGGCTGACGCGGTCGTCCAGCTCCGGGCGTCGGGAGCGGCGGCGCTGAGCGATGAGCAAGGACGCTACCAGTTATCTGACGTCCCGGCAGGTCCCCAGGTCGTGCTCGTCGAGCATGTGGCCTACGGGCAGTACCTGCACGCTGTCGTCGTGGAGGACGGGATCGAACTTCGTCTCAACCTTCGGCTGAAGACAACGGCTATTCCACTGGACCCCCTCCTCGTCGAGGGACGGAGCGAGCTCGAAGAGCGGCGACAGAGCACGGGCCACTCCATGAATGAGATCTCGAGAGAGGAGATCGACGAAGCCTCCAGGCGGGGCCTGAGCCTCACGGATCTGCTGAGACAGGGTATGCTGGGCACCGTGGTGCGCGGTGGGGGCGCCTCGGGGGACTGCGTGGCGTACCGTGCAGTCGCGAGCGGCATGATCTGCCGTGAAGTCGCGGTCTATGTCGATGGAGTCCAGGTATCGAGCCCCAGTCTCCTGTTCCCCACCATGCCGCTCAGTGATATCGAGCGTCTCGAGATGCTTTCCGCGGCGGAGGCCGGAGCCCGTTACGGCCTCTCTGGTGGATGGGGAGTCCTGCTCGTCGAGACCCGCTCCGGGAAACGTCAGATGACTGCGGCCCGAGCGGCACAGCCGGCAGCCGATTGGTCGGAAGAATCGAAGCCGTACCCCTGGAAGCGGGTCTTCACCAGCTCGCTGGTGGGGAGTTCGGCAGGGCTGGGATTAGGTCTGATCGCGGTGAACCGATGCCTGCAGCTGAAGGAGTCCGGCCTGCTCGAGGTCGACACGAGGTGTAATGGCCTCACGACGTACGGTTCGAGCTTCCTCGCTCTCGGGCTTCCAAGCCTCGTCGGCGGGTTTGCCGCCAGGTGGGCTGGGGCAACCGAACGGTCTCGGGGGAGGCTCTTACCGGCGGCCTTCATGGGTGGGCTCTCGGTCGTCGCGGGCTACCTCCTCGTCGTCGGGGCCGAGAGGGACGCCTCCACCTCGTCCCAGGTGGCAGGTGTGGTGCTGCTGACGGTGGGCACACCACTATTGACCACGGTCTCGGACCGCGTTTTCAGGGCGCTGCGCTGAGCAGGTTGCCTATCCAAAACGCCGATTCGGCGATGGAGCCGTCCGCCCTGCCGCGATGGGTCGTCGAGGACGCAGACTGCGGCTAACCGGGCCTCAGAAAGCACCCCAGAGGCAGCTCACGGGCAATGCATACCGGCGGTTGCCGAAGGATAGTTTTCGTTCGCCGAAATAGAAGAGAATCGACGTCAACGTTCGCGTCCTGCCTGGGCCCTGGGTAGCGAACCAATCCAGATGCTTGAAGTCGGCCCGGCGCGCCGCGGACGATGCCTTGACCTCCATGGCGACGATGTTAAACGCACTCTCCGCGAGTATGTCGATCTCGCGCCCACGCTGGTCGCGCCAGTGGTGGAATCGGAAGTCGTTTTCCTGATGCGCCGCCGAGCGGATGATCTCCGCGAAGACGAAGCTCTCCGCCAGGCCGCCGAGCGCGGCGGGGTGGCCATCGATCCCGAACGAACGTGTGGTGAGATGTCTGAGAGCCGCCGCCATCCCGGTATCGACGAAGTGATACTTGGCGTTCTTGATCTCGCGGCCGGACTCTCCGGAGGTCCAAGCACCCAGCTTTACGATCAGCGACAGCCGCAGGAGCACGTCAAGGTATTGGTTGACCGTGCCTCGCCGCACTCCGATGAGCGAGCACAGCTCCGCGATGTTGAGTTCCGATGCGGTGCGGATGGCCAACTGGTCGATCAGACGCCTCAAGGCGTCCGTCTTGCGGACCCGAACGATGTCGGCGACATCGCGGTCCACGATCGTATGGACGTAGTCGCGGTAGATCTTCTGCCGCCCGCGGCGTTTGAGATTCCGGATTCCGGGGTAGCCGCCCCGCAGGATCATATCGATGTAGGCCTGTCGGCTGAGGACTCGCGGGGCCGGCAGTTCTCCCAGGTCCGGCGCTCTCGAGATCGCCCAGTCGAGGATCGTCGAGGGGCCGCGCGACATCGTTTCGGCCACGGTCATCGGCCACAACCGCAGCGTCAGGAGCCGGCCGGCAAGCGAGTCCGTTACGTGGGACGTGGTGAAGATGTTGGATGACCCGGTGATGACGAACTGCCCCGGAAGGTCACTGAGGTCCACGATTCGCTTGATGGCCAGCGGGAGTTGGGTGGAGCGTTGGGCTTCGTCGATGATCAGCGGCGCATCCTCGAGGTCGGCGCGCAAGGCTCGCAGCTCTTCCCAGGGATCGTTCTCGATTGCCTCGAGCGTCGTGGCGTCGTCGAGCGTGATGAATCTTCCGGCGCGCATGATGTCCCGAACGAGCGTTGTTTTTCCGGTCTGACGGGCACCCGTGATGTTCACCACGCGCGAGCAGGTCAGCGCGTCCTCCAGTTCGGCGGTGAGATGTCTTGGCAGAATCCTGTGCTCGGGAGACATGAAATCCGTCGTCACTGGCGAGAGGAGGGCTGCGGCCCAGGTGGGAATGCCGGTTGGGATCCGGTGAAAAACCGGTTGTCAACTTGGTGAAAATGTGATTAGAAATCTGGTGAAAATGCTATTATCACCATGGTGAAACCTACGTTGGACCGTCTTGGGACACAAGGATCAAGCGCCCGTTCAGAAAAACCGGGCGCTCTGTGACGTCGCGCGGTTGCCCTACCCTGGCTGCCCGAAGATCTCAGGCTTGGTGTCGCGCAGGATCGAGAGGATGGCGTCGCGGTCGCCCGCGGAGAGATGCGCGAAATCCCGGCCGCCCTCCTCGCCGCGGAGGATGCTGAGGATGCGCCCGTCGACGTAAGCGCGCGCCTGGGCCGGGAGGGCGTCGTATTCGGGCGAGTGGGTCAGGTAGCTCAGCGGGTGGCGGAAGAGGCGGGTGCGCAGATCCAGGTCGCGGAGGGAGCGGCCCTGCGCGTCCCTGCGGCCGCCGACCGTGAAGTCGGCGGCGAAGGCAGAGGTGCCCTCGATGGGGTCCTCCAGACGCGGGGTGCCCACGAAGAACAGAGCGCGCACGAGCGACTCGCCAAGGCCCTCGACCAGGCGGGTGGTGCGTGGAGACATCTCGCCGGGGGGCAGGCCCTCCTGCTCGTCGTCGTGAAGGCGGGTGCGGACGCGGTATCCCACCAGGGTGATGAGGTTTTGCACGGTAGTCTGGTGCTCGGCCACCAGCAGGGCAACGATGTCGCTGTGGGCGCCGAGGTAGGGCGTGAGGTCGATGAACTCGCTGAGATCCGTGAGATTGCCGCCCGCGGTCAGGGAGTCGCCTCTGCGGCCGAGGGCGACGTTCCCCATGTGGAGCTGGTCGCCGTGCGTGCCGGTGACGTACCATCCGCCCCAGCGTTCCCTGATGGGGGTGGTGTCGGTGGTGACCTGCCACAGCTCGTGGGAGGCCAGCTGGCCGTTCTCGTCGGTCGGCCCGGAGCCCATGATGTGCCGGGGCACCCCGCCCCCGGTGAGCGAGTAGGAATCGTGGCACTGGAGGCAAAGGCCGGTCTGGCGGCGGATGCGGGGCCCGTCCTCCCCGTCCGGCTCCAGGTTGTAGAAGACCGGTCCCAGCTCCGGGTCCTGCGCGGAGATTTCAAGGCCGTCCGCCCCCGGCGTCCAGGCGACGTAGACGCGGTCGTTGAAGTAGATGGCGCGCGGGGTCTCGGGCCAGATGAGCCGCGCCAGCAGGCTGGTCTTGGAGAAGACCAGCATCTGGGAAGAGACGGGGATGCGGAGTTCGCGCAGGACGGCGGCCAGATAGGCGCTCGGGCCCTCGCGGTCGAGGGTCACTTCCCCGCTCTCCAGGCCGCGGGCGAGGACGGCCACCGGGTCGGTGGTCTCGCCGGTTGCGTAGGGGATGGTGGGGTATTGGGTGTCGTAGGGGAGCTGCGGGGTGGTGAGGATGGGAAGGGGGGCGGCGGAGGTGCCCATCGGGATGGCGAGGGCGAGCAGGATCGCAACCGTGGCCAGGGAGCGGACGGACCTCATCGCGTGATCGCCCCGTAGGGCCGTCCGGCCCGCATGGCCGCGTACGGCACCAGGCGCCGCGCAGCCGTCCGGCGCTTGCCTCCGGAGTCCACCAGTTCGTAGTCGCCCTCCACCATCTGGAAGACGGAGAGATCCGCCACGGCGCCCTCTCGCAGGGTGCCCAGCTCTTCCCCGAAGTCGAAGATGCCCG
The DNA here is from genome assembly GCA_028819075.1 of Gammaproteobacteria bacterium. NCBI lineage: Bacteria > Pseudomonadati > Pseudomonadota > Gammaproteobacteria > Gammaproteobacteria bacterium. The sequence goes on along the minus strand of JAPPMM010000049.1, from coordinate 91,007 downwards.
CGGGGGTGGAGGTGGCGCAGCGGATCACCTCCTCCAGGGACATGCCCATGTGCAGGAACTTGGTCAGGGTGGTGGGCAGGCCGAACACCGGGCCGAGCGCGTTGCCGCGGTGCACGTCGCTGGAGATGGCCGCGAGCCGGATGCCCTGGCCAAGGGCGCGCTCGGCGACGTCGAAGTCCAGGTTGCCGCGGCCGTGGCCGATGTCGAGGTGGATGCCTCGCTCCACCGCCTCCAGCACCTCCGGGTAGACGTTGCCGGCATCGTCGAGGATGCTTCCGCTGCGCCGCAGGGCATGGGTCACCACGTCACCGGGGCGGAGCAGCTCCAGGATGCGCGGGAGGGGAGAGGTTTGTCCGCCGATGTGCACCATGATGGGCACGCCGGCGCCCTCCGCGGCCAGGCGGGTGAGGCGCATGACCTCCAGGTCGTTGCCGCCCGGGATGCCGGCCAGCATACGCACCTTGAGGCCCACGATCACGTCCCGGTTGGCCTCCACGGTTGCGACGATGGCGTCCGGGTCGATGTACGCCAGGTCGGCCAGCTCGTTGGAGATGGTCATGCCCGGGCTGGACACGTTGAGGAGGGCGTACACGCGCGTTCGCGCGGGCGCCGCCACATAGGTCCTGAAGCCCGGGAAGGTGGTGGCGCCCGACGAGCCGGCGTCGACGACGGTGGTGACCCCCCTGGCGATCCCCACCACGTCCGGCTCGATGGAAACACCCGAAACGCCGTCGTAGACGTGCACGTGAACGTCGATGAGGCCCGGGGTGACGATCATGCCATGCGCGCGCACCACTTGGCGGCCCTCGGTCTCGGCGATGCGTTCGGCGACGCGCGCCACCCGCCCGCCGGTGATGCCGATGTCGCGGCGTCCGTCGATCCCCTCGGCCGGATCGATCAGCCGGCCGCCGACCACCACCGTGTCGAACTGGCGTTCCTGCCACGGGCGCAGCGGGAACGGCAGCGCCAGGACAAGGCCAGCGCTCGCGGCGCCGGCGACGAACTGGCGGCGGGTTGTGTTGGACCTCGGCGGACGGAGCGGCGACGCTTCGAATGCTCCCGTCATTGCCGCCGGATCTCCGCCTTCGGTGCAGGCGAACTGAAGGAGCGGAGACGCGCGGCATGGTCCTTTCGCCTTCGGATGCTCCTCGGGTTTGGTTGGATCGCGCATTGTTCACCTCCCGAGTCCGTTGCGGCGCCCATGATCACCGCGTCACCCGTTCCCTCTAAGGCTCGACACCCGGGCAATATACGCGAAACGGCTGCCGGGAGCCCGCAGGCCCCCGGCAGCCGCCGCGACTACCTCGTCCGAAGCTGTCGATCAGGTGCCGCCGAGCTCCGGGATGTTGGGGTTGCGTTCGCGCTCCGAGTTGGGGACGTCGAAGCAGAGGCGCGCCTGATTGTTGATGAGGGTGCCGCGCTCGTTGTCGCTGAAAATCTCGGAGATACGCTCGAAGTCGGGCAGCTCCAGGTCGCCGGGCGTGTTGTTCTCCTCCCAGCGCCTCTGGTCACCCAGCGTGCGCGCCTCCAGGAAGAGTTCGATCGCCCGCTCCCGCTTGAGGTACGTCCAGGCCCCTTCCAGGCTCATCGCATCCCGCGGCTCCAGCGGCATGCCACCCGGATGCAGCATGGTCTCGTTGGTGGTGTAGGTGGCGCGCAGGTTGTTGATGGTGGTCATCGCCGCCTGCCAGTTGCCGTTCGACAACTGGGCCTCGGCTTCGATGAGGCGCATCTCGCGGCCGCTTGCCACCCGGAAGCCGTCGTTGGGATCGTCGTACTTGGTCTGGTTGAACCAGGGAGTCTGTCCGTATCCCAGGAGCGAGGCGTTCGACCAAGGGAAGTTGGGATCCTCGAACCACTCCGCGCGCGGATCCCCGGTTTCCTGATAGTAGCCGGACGCGCGGATGGGCGCCCCGCCGGCCGCCATGTCGGGCTGCGGTCCGTAGTAGGTGTTCCACATGGTGAAGGCGAGATATGGCTGCCTGCCGTTGGCCCACATTATGGTGTTGCGCGTGGCGGCCACGTTTGCGTCCGACGCCACATAGTAGTCGAAGCTGTTGGGGACGGCTCCGGCGTCCGACGCCGCACCACCCCAGTCACCCAGGAAGGCGCGCACTGAGGCACGGCCCGCAGTGGCCGCCATCCTCAGGGTTTCGCCGGGATTCAGGGCCAACGCCGCGCTGAACTGCTCTTCGGCCCGCCTCAGATAGTCCGATCCGGGGAGCAACTCCGATCCATCGATGACCGCCTCGCACCAGTTCTCTCCGAGCAGCCGGTTGGAGAATCCAGCCCAGACGTTCGCCTGCGCGACGATCTCCGAGTCAACGGGATCTTCCGATTCTGCGAACAGCTTGAGAGCCGTCTCGGCGATGAAGCGGCCCTGCTGGGCGTCGTTGAATTGGCCGCCTCTCCCACCGGGCTGAAGGAAGCCTCCCTGCTCCAGTACGTTATGCCCATAGGCGCCGGTCTGGCCTCCGGGCATGATCTGTCGGGTTACGAGCGCCCCCGTGTATCCGATCCAGCCGATGCCTTCGTTCAGCCTGCGCTGGGACCCGTTGACCAGCCCTTCGCGCGATTCCTCGCGGACCAGGAACTCGTCTTGGATGGGACCGGGGTTGATGACTTCGCACGCCGAGAGTGCGAAGACGGTGACCAGGAGGGCAGCACTCCGGAATGCTTTCTTGATGTTCATTGTGTCCTTCCCCTAGAACGTGATCCGGAGGGATGCGTGCAGCGTGATCGGCGCCGGCACGGACTCCTCGAAGTTATACCCCAACTGCCTCTGACCGCCCGTGGGATCACCGGTCAACTCCGGATCCATGAACGGCATCTCCTTCCGCCACAGGTACGAGTTGCGCAGGGCGAGCGTGAAGGTCGCGTTGCTCACTCTCTCCGGGAACACGGCGTCCACCGGAATGGTAGCGCTCACGCTGCGCAGCTTGAAGAAGTCGCCCTTCCACATGTAGCCCTCGCCCTCACGCGGATTACAGCGGGCGCGGAAGAGGGCCGGCGTGTCCGGCTTCAACTCGATCGAGCTCTGCGGGTTCACGTACCACGGGAAGCAGAGGTGGGAGCGGACGCTCCGGCTGATGGACCAGACGGCCTCGTTCATGTAGAAGCCGCCCTTGAACTCGCCGTTGGCGGAGAGGGTGATGTTGCCCGGCGCGCGGACCGTCATGTTCCCGCCGATGAACGTGGTCGGCAGGTTGGGGCCATAGTTCACCGCATCTTCGTTGAAGATCGCCTGAGACTCGGTGCAGACCCGGTCGAGGCAGTAGTTGGGCGCCGCGATTTCATCCGGGTTTCTGACCATCAGGTCCCGCCGGTTGCTCAGCGGGCATCCTTCGTCACCGTTCGGTCCGCAGTCCATACGCAGGGAACTGGTCGGCGGAATGCCGAGCTCCAGCACCTTGGAGTGATTGGTGGTCAACGACCCGCCAATGTCCACTCCCCAGTTGGCCGATTCCAACACCGTCAAGCCCATTTCAACCTCGATCCCCTGGTTCTGGATCCTGCCGATGTTGGTGAGCTGGCTATTGGTGAAGCCCGTGGAAGGAATCTGGGGGACATCGAGGAGCGCGTCGTTGGTGGTCTGACGATAGGCCGTGAAGGTGGTGGTGAGCCGGTCGCCCAGCCACGACGCGTCGAATCCGGCCTCGATCTCTTCGGTGACCTCCGGACCGACCTCGTCGTTACCCACGTTCGCGGGTACGAACGCCGGTACGCCGGCCAGACCGGCCGGGGTCCAGGTACGCACGGCGTCGAAGGCGCCGGGCGCACGGCCGGACTGGCCGTAGGCGGCGCGCAGCTTGAACTCGCCCAGATCCGGCCAGAACCCTTCGTCGGAGATGATCCAGGACGCGCTCGCCTTGGGGTACACCTGGAGCCCGAAGCCCTTGCCGAAGGCGCTGTTGCCGTCGACGCGCGTTCCCACCGTAATGAAATAGCGGTCTGCAACGTCAAAGACGTTCTGGAAGAAGAAGCCGGCATTCCAGATCTTGGAGCGCGCCTCGTGGGCCTGGGTGAGGGCGGCGGATTCGAGGGTGGGGTCGGCGGCGCCGGGGAAGTTCTCACCGAAGCCTTCAACCAGGCGGTCATCGTCGCCGGTGGCCTGGCCGCCCCAGGAGAAGTTCGAACTGATCGAGGACGTCAGGTCGAAGCTGTAGGTCCCGACGTAGTCGAAGGAAAGGACGCGGTTCTGGAAGGTGTTGTTGAGCAACGCTCCCTGTGGTACCTGCCTCCACGCGTAGGGGCGCAGGTTGCGGTGCTCCTGAGTCGAGAAGTCGTACCCGACCGTGAAGCGGTTGGTGAGGCTCTCCAAGGGCGCATAGGTGATTGTGGCGCCAGTGGTGAGCCGCTCGACATCCTGGTTGAGCTGCTGGTCCATCAGCTCGTTGAGGACCGCGGGATCGCCGGTACCGAAGTAGTTCCTCTCCGCCCGGAAGGCGTTGAGGGTGATGCCCTGGGCGTTGTTCTGCCCGTTGGTCATCGTGAGGGCGTTGGCCGCGTACGCCGTGTTCCACTGGATGGTCAGATTGTTTGCGGGCGTAATCGTGAAGTTCGCGCGAGTATGGTACTTCTTCTGGCTGTCATTCGTCATGTAGCCCTGTTCATCCAGGAAGCCGCCCGAGATGAAATACTGGAGGTCCTGCCTACCGCCCCTGACGGAGAGCGAGTAGTCCAGCGTGAAGGGCGAGCCCGGATGATACTCGCCGCAGCTGAACGGCCCGGTGCAGATCCAAGGACCCATGTTGATGTACGGGTCGGCGCCGGGAGTGTCCACGCCGAACTTGCGGCTCCAGGCACTTCCGGCCTTGACCTCGGCCGTCCACACGGGAGCTCCGACCGAGCCACGCTTCGTGAAGACCTGGATGACGCCCGCGGAGGCCTCGGTGCCGTACAGGGTGGTCGCCGCCGATCCCTTGATGACCTCGATGCGCTCGATGTCGTTGGGATTGATGTTGTCGAGCGGACTCACAGCGATGTTGCCGCTCCGGCCGCCACGACGATCCGGCGGGTTCGCATCCGGCAGCGGGTCGCTGCGCATGCGCACCCCGTCGATGTAGATGAGCGGGTGGTTGGAGAGCTCCACGCTGCTCGCGCCCCGCAGGCGAATGATCTTCGCCTGGCCGACGCCGCCGCCCCCGTATACCTCCAGTCCCGGTGCCTGCGATTGCAGGATGTCGGATACGAGCACCGGACGGTCGGGCACCTCGGCCACGTTGATCTGCGCGATGGTGTTGCCGATCTCGCGCTGGCGGGCCGCGCCGGCCGTGCCGGTCACGACGATCTCGTCGAGGCCGAGCGCCTCTTCGGTGAGTGTGAAGTCCTGCACCACGGTCTCGCCGGCGGCCACGGTGATCTGCGCCGTGGACGAGCCCAGGCCGATGCGCTCGGCACGCATCTCGTAGCTGCCCGGGGGGACGTTGAGCAGCACGTAGCGCCCGTTTTGCCGGGTGAGGCTTCCGACGCCGGTGTCGGTCAGGAAGATCTGGACCTCACCGAGCGGTGCTCCAGAGCCCTCCATCGTTACCTGGCCGGTAACCCGTCCGGGCTCCTGTGCCGCCGCGGGCAGTGCCGCCGCGAGGAGGAGCGCCGGAAGCACGACCAGGGCGCGCCGCCACCCCTTGGTTCGCGCGGTGGTTGTGAGTACGAACCTTCGATTGCTCATGACATCCTCCGTTGAGGGAAACACACAAGTGTTGTCGTGTTCTGGCATGCCTCCGCAACCCGCCACGCCGTACTGGCGCGGCCTTGCGATGACACAATCAGCTACAACCTAGCAGAGTAGGCGACAGCAGCCCCTGCCGTCAAGCTACAAGGCCGCCTTGGTACAGCCATCGAACTGGCGGGCCGAAAGGTGGGATTCGGCGCTCGTCAGCCTCCGAAGCGGATGGTGAAGACGCGGCGGCCGCGATCCTCCACCGTGTCAACGGGTGGGTTGATCGCGTCGGGCTGACGGGCATCGTTCAGGATGAAGACGATGAGCCCGGTGATGACGGCCGCGGTACCCCCGACCAGCGCGCCCGTCTTCGCCCGGCTGAGCTCCTGGCGTTCGATCTGCACGATCTCGCCCGCGGGAACCCGGATATCCTGCCCCAACTGCGAGCTGTGGAAGCCCACCTGCCGCCGAACCGTGGGGATGCGCACATAAAAGTCGGCGTCGGTCCGGCGCACGAACTCACCGGAGAGCACGGGCTCGAACAAAGTGTTCAGCGCATCCTCGTTGCCGGCCTCGTTTATCGCGTCCACGCCCGCCCGCGTCAGGAACAGCCGCACCGATTCGCCGGGCGGCACCGCTCCGATCTCGGTGGGCACGTAGTTGAAGCAGCCGGTGGTGGTGGAGAGCACCAGGACGGCGGCGAGGTGTCGAAAGTAGTGATTCGGCTTCATCGGCAGCGGGCTGATTGAGGTTCCCACAACATTAATCCTGTCACCGTTGGGCCGGCAACGATGGATCGGCCACTGCAGCGCCGCGCGACCGGCGTTGACGCCCGCGACCGGGGCGCCGACAATCCACCATGGCCTCGCTCCAGGAACTCCTCGTCGCCTCCAGCCGCACCTTCGCCGTTGGCATCCGGATCCTTCCCGAGCCGCTGAGGACCGAAGTCACCGTTGCCTATCTCCTGCTGCGGGTTTCCGACTACCTGGAAGACAACCGCGAGCTGCGTACGAACGAAAAGGTCGCCCTGCTTCAGAACTGGCGGCGTGTCCTCGCGGGAGACGGCGAGCGACGAGCATTGGTCGAGCGCCTGCGGGAGGCCCGCGACGACACTCCGGACGCGCTCGTGGCGCGTCACGCGGCGACGGTCCTCGCCGGACTCGAACGGCTCGCCGCGCCCGCCAGGGAAATCCTCATCCGCCGCGTGGGCGAATCGAGCGCCGGGATGGCGCGCTGGACGGAGCGCGGATCCCGCTTCGAGACCGAGGCCGATCTCGACGACTACATGCACGAGGTGGCCGGACGCGTGGGTCATCTCCTTACCGAGCTGTTCACGTTGCGGCTTCCGGGGACGCGGAACGCACGCAAGCGGATGATGCCGCTCGGGCGCGAGTTCGGGCTGGCGCTGCAAACGGTGAACGTCATCCGCGGGCTGCACGAAGACCGGGATCGCGGGTGGGTCTATGTGCCTGCCGCATTTGTTCCCGATCCGCGCATTCACCCGAGCCAGCTCTTCGACCCGGCGAACCTGGACGCGGCCATGGCCGTCCTCGCGCGGCTGGTCACGAAGGCCGACGGGCACCTGGCCGCGGCCCGGGCCTACATCCGGCTCATCCCGAGACGCTACCACCGGGTTCGGCTGTTCTGCCTGCTGCCGCTGCTCTTCGCGGTACGCACGCTGGCCATCAGCCGGGCCAACCCGGACGTTCTCAGGCGGGAGACCAAGATGACGCGGCGGGAGGTGAAGGCCATCACACGCCGGGCCGTGGTGCTGGGTTTCTCGAATGGGTGGATCGAACGTTACTGCACGCAACTCGCAACCGCCCCGACCCCATGACATCTCTTGCGTCCTTCCGCGACGAGTTCCCGGTCTCCCGCACCCACATCTTCCTGAATCATGCGGGCGTGGCGCCCACCTCGACGCGCGTCGTGCGGGCGGTGCATCGCTTCATGGATTCGATCGCGCGCGAGGGCCGGCCCGACTTCGACGCCTGGGAGTCGGTGGCGCAGCGCTGCCGGGAACGGTTCGCGCGCCTGATCGGGTGCGAGGCGGACGAGGTCGCGTTCGTGCGCAACACCTCGCACGGGCTGTCGCTGCTCGCGTCCGGGCTGGACTGGCGGCCCGGAGACCGGGTCGCGGCGGCGGCATCGGTGGAGTACCCCTCCAACGTATACCCCTGGATGGACCTGGACCGGCGAGGCATCGCGGCGCTCGACGTGATCCCCGTGGACGGCGCCGGGACCGTGACGGTGGACGCCGCGGAGCGGGCGCTCGGTCCCGGCAGCCGTGTATTGGCGGTCAGTTCCGCCCAGTACGCAACGGGCGCGGTCACCGACCTGGCCGGGGTGGGGCGGCTGTGCCGGGAACGCGGGGTGCTCCTCTGCGTGGACGGCATCCAGACGGTGGGCGCCCTGCCCATTGACGTGAAGGAGGCGGGGGTGCACTTCCTGTCCGCGGACAGCCACAAGTGGATGCTCGGCATGATGGGCATCGCTGCGGTGTTCGTGGACCGCTCGGTGGTCGGACGGATTCATCCGCCGCTGCTCGGCTGGCGCAGCACCACCGACGCCTTCAATTTCGACAGGGTCCACTTCGAGCTTCTGGACCACGCGGGGCGCTACGAGGAGGGAAGCCTCGCGTACCCGCTTATCGCCGGCTTCGGCGCCGCCCTCGAACTGCTCGAGGAAGCCGGGATCCCCGCCATCGCCGGGCACGTGTGCGCGCTGGTTGCCGATCTCGGTGAGCGCCTGGAGCGGCTCGGCTGCGTTGCCACGCCCGAGGCCGGGAGCCGGCGCCACATTCTGACCTTCCGCCACCCCGATCTCGACAACGAGACGCTGCTCGCCGGACTCGAGCGGGCCGGCGTGGTCGCGTCGCTCCGGCGGGCGCGCATCCGGGTGGCGCCGCATCTTTACAACACCCATGAAGAGATGGGACGAGTGGCGGACGCGGTGGGCGCGCTGCTCCCCGCGAACGTCAGGTAGCCCCTGGACAGGAAGAAGCACATCGAAGCCGGGACGAGCACCGAAGCAAAGACGAGTACTGCAGGGCGAACGAGCCCTGGGGAGGACCGAACCATGAGGAGAAAGGGGATGAGACAAGCGACGACCACGCCGATCTCGGCGATGACAAGGAAGTGGACAGACCTGGGCATTGCGCTTGCGCTGACCCTGCTCACGACCGCGTTGGTATCGAGCACGGCGGCTGCGCAGAATCGTCAGAGCGACGACGCGCTGCCCACCATCGAAGACAGAACCGGCTCGATGGAGCTCATGGACGGCTTCCTGCCCATGTACTGGGATGATGCCGGCGGCAGGATCTGGCTGGAAATCGCCCAGTGGGACACCGACGTGTTGCACGCCTCCGGGATCGGTGCGGGTCTCGGGTCGAACGACATCGGCATCGACCGGGGGCAGTTGGCCGGTTCGCGCGTGGTGCGCTTCCATCGCGTGGGCCCGAAGGTGCTGATGATCCAGCCCAACTACCGCTTCCGCGCATCCAGCGACAACGCCGCCGAGCGGAAAGCGGTGGAGGACGCCTTCGCGCCCTCCACGCTGTGGGGCTTTGACGCGGCCGCGCAGACCGGCGACCGCGTGCTGATCGACTTCACGCCCTTCCTGCTGCAGGACATCGCCGGCTTCGCTGGACGCCTGCGGCCGGGCACCTACCGGCTGGACCAGAGCCGGAGCGCAGTCTACCTGCCGATGGTGATGAACTTCCCCGAGAACACGGAGATGGAGGCGTCGCTGACCTTCGTGCGCCAGGACGGAGGGATGGCCGGCGGCCGCTTCGGAGGCGGCGGGGGTGGCGCCTTCGAGGGGGTCGGCAATGTCGCGGCCAACGCCGGCGCGGCTACGGTGCGGATGCACCATTCCTTCATCCAGTTGCCCGAGCTGGGCGAATACACGCCCCGCGCGCACGACTCCCGCTCCGGCTACGGCGGCATGTCCTTCCAGGACTACTCCGCAGCGCTGGACGAGCCCATGACCCAGCGCTTCATCCGCCGGCACCGCCTGGAGAAGCGCGATCCGACCGCAGCCATGAGCGAGCCTGTGGAGCCGCTCGTCTATTATCTGGATCCCGGGACGCCGGAACCCGTCCGATCCGCGCTGCTGGACGGCGCGCGGTGGTGGAACCAGGCCTTCGAGGCGGCCGGCTTCATCGACGCCTTCCGGGTGGAGATCCGGCCCGAAGACGTGAGCAGCCACGACGTGCGCTACAACGTCATCAACTGGGTGCACCGGTCGACGCGCGGGTGGAGCACGGGGGGCTCGATCACCGATCCGCGCACGGGCGAGATCCTCAAGGGAAACGTGACCCTGGGCTCGCTGCGGGTGCGCCAGGACTACATGATCGCCGAAGGGCTGCTGGCGCCTTATGAGAACGGCGATGAGGACGTGCAGGACATCGCGGAGTGGGCGCTGGCGCGCATCCGTCAGCTGTCGGCCCACGAGGTGGGGCACACGCTGGGGCTGGGGCACAACTACTACGACAGCGACGTCGGACGCATCTCGGTGCTGGACTACCCCCATCCGCTGATCACCTGGGACGGCAGCGAGTTCGACTACTCGGAGGTGTACGACACCGACATCGGCGAGTGGGACAAGGTCGCGATCCGGTACGGATACTCCGACTTCCCGCCCGGGACGGACGAGACCGCGGAGCTAAACCGGATCCTGGACGAGGCGTGGGAGCAGGATGTCCGCTATTTGACCGGCCAGGACGCCTCGGCGCACGCGCGGGTCGACCAGTGGTCGAACGGGACGGACGCCGGAGCCGAGCTCGACCGAATGCTCGACGTGCGGCGCGCGGCCATGGACCGCTTCGGCGAGCGCGTGATCCGCAAGGGCATGCCGATGGCGCAGATGGAGGAGGTGCTGGTGCCCCTCTACATGCACCATCGCTACCAGGTGACCGCCGCCGCCTCGGTATTGGGCGGGATGCACTACACCTATGCGACACGCGGCGACGGACTGGAACCGGTGCGGTCGGCCTCGGCGGACGAGCAGAAGCGGGCGCTGGACGCGCTGGTGCGGTCGTTGCAGCCGGCCGAACTGACCATCCCGGCGAAGGTTCTGGACGATTTGCCGCCCCGGCCCGCCGGCTACGGACGCACCCGCGAGCTCTTCCCGCGCTACACGGGGTCGATGTTCGACGCGGTGTCGCCGGCGGTGGTCGCGAGCGCCCACGTGGTGGGCGAGGTGCTGGAGCCCAGCAGGGCGGCGCGCCTGCTTGAACAGAACGCGCTCGACGGGTCGCTGCCGGGCCTTGGCGACGTAATCGGCGCGCTCACGGCGGTGGGCGACCCGAACGCGGCGGACTCGCCCTACGAGGCAGAGGTGCGGCGCGCCATCGGCCGGGTGGTCGCGGACGGGCTGATGAGCCTCGCCGGCGCGGCCGCCATGCCCCAGGTGAGGGCGGTCGCGGCGCAGCACCTTGGGTGGCTCGGGGACGCGGCCGAGGGCCGGTCGATGGGCGACGACCACAACGCCGCCCACTTCGCCCTGCTGGCACGAGACATCCGGCGCTTCGAGGAGCGGCCCCACGAGCCGTGGGCACCGCTGGTGACGCCCGATGCGCCTCCCGGGGCCCCCATCGGCAGCGCGCCCATGGACTGGACCGGATTCGGGACGGGGCTCGGGGGCACCCTCGTGGCTCGGGCGGGGCTGGCAGACCTCACCTGGCTGGAGAAGCTGGTGCCGTTCTGCGCCTACGAGCAGTGGTGAGGGGGTCGTCTCAGCGCAGTACGCGGAAGATGCGGTCGGCGAGCGTTGTCATGAGCGGCGTGCCCACCGCCAGCAGGACGATGCCCGCCGTCTCTGCGGAGCGGGCCTCGTTGCTCCTGCCCTCGATGAGCAGGAGGTAGCCGGCGGTCGCCGCCATGGCGCTTCCGAGCGCGGCGGGGAGAAAGCGTCCCTTGGAGCGGTCGGTCTGGCCGGCCCACCCGGCCGAGTAGCCTCCGGCCGCGCTGGGCAGCGCGAGCGCCAGGATGCCCGTGCCCGTCGTCAGGATGCCGGTGCAGCGCGGGCGCAGGCCCCCGAGGCCGGTATCGATTTCAAGACATTGGTTGGCCAGACCGAGGCCGACCGCCAGGCCGACCGCGTTCCCCACGAAGGAGCTGGCGAAGACCCGCTCCCACCCGTAGCGCTCCTCCTCCAGGGACCAGTCGAAGCCGGTAACCAGATTGTCGGCAGCGGCCTCGCGCTGGCGCTGCGGACCGGTCTTGGTCTCCACCAGCAGGGCGCCCCCTCCCGCGGCCATGCCGAACCGCGTCGACGCCTGCAGGGGCGACAGCAACTCCACGCGCGCGATGTCCTCGAGGGGCATCGAGAAGTAGAGCAGAGAGGGCGCCGCCGAGCGGACTCCATCGACATAAACCGACACCTCGTTGCACCCACCTTGCGCCGACGTGGAACGGTATTCGACGCACGAGCCGGTCCTTCCCGATCGTACCCGGAGGCCGGGCAGGTGCTGCGCGAGTACTTCGGACAGACCGAGTCCGCGGCGGGCGGCCTCGCTGAGCTGCGCAGGCCCGACCTCATTGATGGAATGGCCGGTGGAGATCCGCCTCCGCTCCAGCTCCGTGACCGCCTCCACGACCAGGGGCTCGAGTTCGATGGTTCGCGCCGCAAGGCGCACATCGAGACGCAGATCCTCGCCCGGATTTACGGCGATTTCCCGCGACTGGTCGCCGTAGGCCAGATGCTCCACCACCAGGATGTGCGCCCCCTCGGGAACATCCGTGAAACGGAACATCCCGTCGGCATCGGTCACGGTGGAGAGGCCGAGGTCGTGGAGGCGCACGACGACATCGGGGATGGGCCGCGAATTCTCATGCTCGAGCACGCGGCCGGTCAGAGTCCCCGTTTGCTGGGCGGCGGCTGCGGTCACGGACACCAGCGTCAGGACGTACAGCAGGGCTGCGAACGAGGCCGCGCGGGCACACTTGGCGAGCGCGCGCCGCGCCGCAACCGAGAGTCCCGGATGTGCGGCGGTTTGTGCCGGTCGGACCGGCCGGAGGGAAGTCATGCGCGAGCCTGTCGGGGAAAAGCGTGCCAGATCAAAATACCCTGAGCCGATCCGGCGCGTTCCGATACCGGGCTGGGCCCGGGGGATGCCTCCAAAGCTAGCGCTGGCGCACCGTCGCCGCTAACGCCGGGGCGCCGGCGAGGGTCCGATGTCCACCCGGATGTCGCGCCACTTTCCCTGCCGGTAGCGCGCCACGCTCAGGATGCAGCGGGCGGCGTGTCCCAGCAGAATCGCGGTCCAGACGTCGGTGGGTTCAAGACCGCGCATCTGCTGCAGGATCGCCAGCAGGCCGAGCGGAATCACCACCTGGGAGATGATGGAAATGAACAGCGGACTGCGGGTGTCGCCGCTCCCCTGCAGTCCGCCGGTGTATGTAAGCGCGACGGTCACGAAGAGCCCCGAGATGCTCAGGAAGGCCAGCAGCTGGACTCCCAGGCCGGCCACCCGGGGATCCTCCATGCCGAAGATGGAGAGCAAGGCCTCGGGGACGAGCAGAAATATTGTGCCCACGGCGATGGCGACCCCCAGGCCGATGCGCGAAGCGACCCGCACCCCTTGGACGGCCCGTTCCGGATGTCCCGCTCCCAGATTCTGTCCGACCACCGCCCCCGTAGCGCCCATCAGACCCAGCGAGGTCCAGGTAATGAGCGAGAACAGCTGCACGTAGCCGACGGCGTAGGCGGCCTGCGCCTCCGCGCTCAGGGCGAGTGATCCGATGAAGCGGAGCAGCAGCACGCCGCCGAGGTTCATGACCACGCCCTGGATGCCGGCGGGGAGCCCGAACCGGAACAGTTGGCGGATGATCGCCCAGTCCGGCGCCAGGGACATGCCGCGTTCGAAGGAAACCACCGTCCTGTGCGAGAGCAGCAGCCAGAGCACGTACCCGCTCACGATCACTCCGGAGATCACGCTGCCCATCGCCGCGCCCGCGGTGCCGAAGGACGGGATGGGCCCCAGGCCGCGAATGAGGATCACGCTGAAGGTGATGTTGAGGAGGGTCAGGGCCACGCCGAGGCGGAGGGGCGTTCGCGCGTCTCCGGCCGCCCGGAATGCCCCTCCGGCCATGAAGAACATCATGGTGCCGAAGCTGAAGACGAAGAGGATGCGCAGGTAGGGGAGTGCCTCCTGCTGGACTTCTGCGGTCGCGCGCACCAGCCCCAGCAGGGAGGGAGCGAGGAAGTACCCCAGAGGCGCGACGATGCCTACGGACAGAGCCGCGGCCGTGAGGAAGGCCTGGTAGACGGTCCGATTGACCTTGTCCCTGTCGCCCGCGCCGGCGAAACGGGCCACCAGAATGCCCATCCCCGTGAACAGCGAGGACACGAAGGTGATGACGACGAGGTAGATCTGCGAGGACACGCCGATGGCGGCGTTGCCCGCGTAGCCCACGTAGTTGCCGACCATCGCATGGCCGACCACCCCCTGCATGCCGGCGATCACGTTCTGCAGCATGGTCGGCCACGCGAGCATCCATACCGCCAGCGGGACCGGCCCTTCTACGATGCTCCGGTCGAAGGGGCGTCCGCCGGCCCGCCGGGACATGTCGCGAACGACCCGCTGGGGTCAGGCCGGCGTGCCTTTTCTCCGGACGACCCGGAGGAGCTTCGCCAGGGGGTCGTACGCCCGGTCCACGACACGCTCCTTCAGGGGGATGATGGCGTTGTCGGTGATGGTGATGCTCTCGGGACACACCTTGGTACAGCACTTGGTGATGTTGCAGTAGCCCACGCCCTGGTCCTTGCGCAGGGCCTCGAGCCGGTCTCCGGTGTCGAGCGGATGCATCTCCAGCGCCGCGACGTGCACCATGAAGCGCGGCCCGATGAACTCCTCGTGCAGGTGGTGGTCCCTCAGCACGTGACATACGTCCTGGCAAAGGAAGCACTCGATGCACTTGCGGAATTCCATCACCCGGTCGACGTCCTCCTGGAAGATCTCCCAGCTGCCGTCCTCATTGTCGGGCTTGCGGGGCTGGAAGGCGGCGATGTTCTCCTTCACGCGGTAGTTCCAGGAGACGTCGGTGACCAGGTCGCGCACCAGCGGGAAGGCCTTCATGGGCTCGATGGTGACCGGCTCGTCCATGGGAAGGTCGCTCAGCCGGGTCATGCACATGAGCTTCGGCATGCCGTTCACCTCGGCGGAACACGACCCGCAGCGGCCCGCCTTGCAGTTCCAGCGCACCGCAAGGTCGTTCGCCTGCTCGGCCTGGATCCTGTGGACGGCGTCGAGCACCACCATCCCCGTGGTGGTCTCGATGGTATAGTCCTGGAACCCCCCGGTCTCCCCGTCCCCTCTCCAGACCCTGAACGTGCTCTCGGCCATTATCCCTGTTCCTCGATGATTCGGGTCAGCCGCCCGGGCAGCTCGCGGACCGGTTCCCTGCGACTCTTCATGTTGCCGTCCGCGTCCTTCCACAACACGAGGTTGTAGCGTCCCCAGTCCGGATCCTTGGCGGGGTAGTCGACGCGTGAGTGGGCGCCGCGGCTCTCCCTGCGTCCGATGGCGGCTCGGGTTGCGGCTTCGGAGACCGTGAGCAGACAGTCGAGATCGAGGGCCGTGTGCCAGCCGGGGTTGTACTCCCGGTTGCCGGTCACCGCGACGTTCGCGGCCCGCTCCTTGAGTGCCTCGATCTGCTCGAGCGCCGATGCCAGGTCGTCCTCGGTGCGCACGATCCCGACCTGGTTCTGCATCAGCTCCTGGAGGTCTTCCTGCACCTTATAGGGCCCCTCCCCTCCGTCGTTGGCGAACGGGGCCAGGGAGTGGCGCTCGGCCGCCACGACCTGCTCGGGGTCGAGCGAGGGGGCGGCGCTCTCGCTCGCGAAACGGGCCGCGTACTCGCCGGCCCGCTTGCCGAAGACCAGGAGGTCCGAGAGGGAGTTGCCGCCCAGGCGGTTGGCGCCGTGCAGCCCCGCCGCGCACTCCCCGGCGGCGAACAGGCCGGGCACGTTGGACATCTGCGTGTCGGCGTCCACACGCACGCCGCCCATCACGTAGTGCGTGGTGGGTCCGACCTCCATGGGCTCCTTCGTGATGTCGATGTCCGCCAGCGCCTTGAACTGGTGGTACATCCCGGGAAGCTTCCTGCGGATGTGCGCCGGGGCGTCGGAGATCTTCTCCGAAATCCAGGCGATGTCGAGGAACGCGCCGCCGTGGGGGCTTCCACGTCCCTCCTTCACCTCGCGCACGATGCAGCGGGCGACGTGGTCGCGGGTGAGCAGCTCCGGGGGACGGCGCGCGTCGCGGTCGCCCACCACGTAGCGCCACCCCTCCTCGGGCGAGTCGGCCGTCTGCTCCTTGTAGAGGGCCGGGATGTCGTCGAACATGAATCGGCGCCCCTCGGAATTGCGCAGCACGCCGCCTTCCCCGCGCACCCCCTCGGTGACCAGGATGCCGCGCACGCTCGGGGGCCACACCATGCCCGTGGGATGGAACTGGATGAACTCCATGTCCACCAGCTCGGCCCCCGCGTGGTAGGCGAGGGCGTGCCCGTCCCCGGTGTATTCCCAGCTGTTGGAGGTGATCTGGTAGGCCTTGCCGATCCCTCCGGTGGCGAGCACCACCGCCTTCGCTCCGAAGACCTGGAAGCGGCCCCGCTCGCGGTCGTAGGCGAAGGCCCCCGCCACTCGCCCGCCGTCCAGCAGCAGGCGGGTCACGGTGCACTCCATGAAGACGTCCATGCCCTGGTGGACGCCGTGGTCCTGCAGAGTGCGGATCATCTCCAGGCCGGTGCGGTCGCCCACGTGCGCCAGCCGGGGGTAGGCGTGGCCGCCGAAGTTCCGCTGCAGGATGCGCCCGTCCGGGGTGCGGTCCATGAGCGCCCCCCAGGCCTCGAGCTCCCGCACCCGGTCGGGGGATTCCCGCGCGTGCAGCTCGGCCATGCGCCAGTCGTTCAGGTACTGGCCGCCGCGCATGGTGTCGGCGAAGTGCACCTCCCAGCTGTCGCGCTCGTCCACGTTGGCGAGCGCCGCCGCGACCCCGCCCTCGGCCATGACGGTGTGCGCCTTGCCCAGGAGGGACTTGCACACCAGGCCCACGGAGGCGCCTGCGGCGGCGGCCTCGATGGCGGCCCTCAGCCCCGCCCCGCCTGCTCCGACGATCAGGACGTCGTGTTCGTGCCGCTCGAACTCCGCCATCAGAGGATCCTCCAGTCGGTCCAGATGCCCATGGAGCAGAGGCGCACGTAGACGTCCGCGAAGCCCACCCAGATGAGGCTCATCCACGCCCACAGCATGTGGCGCCGGTTGAAGCAGCTCACGCACCTGTGCGCCTGCTGGCGCACCGGCTTCGAGGAGAGCTTGTCCAGCCCGCCGCCGACCACGTGGCGCAGCGAGTGACACCCAAAGACGTAGCCCGCCAGAAGGACGACGTTGATTGCCAGCACGAGCGATCCGACCCCCACGCCGAACGATTCGCCGCCGCCGGGCGCCTCGAACCAGAAGCCCTTCCAGGCATCGTAGGAGAGGATCACGATGAAGATGAGGGCGATGTAGAGGAAATAGCGGTGGATGTTCTGCACGATCAGCGGGAAGGAGTTCTCGCCCAAATAGACCTTGCGCGGCTCTCCCACGGTGCATGAGGGAGGATCGGCCCAGAAGGCCTTGTAGTAGGCGCCGCGGTAGTAGTAGCAGGTCACGCGGAAGCCCAGCGGGGCCCACAGGATGAGGTAGGCGGGGGACCAGGGGAGCCAGCCCAGCCACGACTCCTCCCACCAGGCCGGGCGCGGCCCCAGCCACGCGTGGTGGGAGTCGCCGAAGAGCTCCGGCGAGTAGTAGGGCGAGAGGTAGTTCCCGAAGGAATAGTACTCACCCTGGAAGATCGCCCAGGTGGTGTAGACGATGAAGGTGCTGAAGACCAGGAAGACCGTCAGCGGCTCCAGCCACCACCGGTCGCGGCGCATGGTGCCGCCGAACGGATTGCGGGCGGCCAGGGAAGTCGGGTTTCGGACCGGAAGCGAGGTCGTGCCTGACGCCATTCCTATCCTCCTGCGAGCGCCCGTGCGGCGCTTCTGTGAGATCGTGGACGGGCCTGCCGGTCGTGGTTGCCGGGCGCGCCCTTCCGCCTTGCCGCGGCGGCTCCGTCGGAGCCCGGGGCGCACGGCTGCAGAAGAATATCCCCGAGGCGGTCATTCGCCAATACGCGACGGGGGCCGGGGTCGCGACTACGGCACCGGATGTGGCTCGCCGCGGTCTCCGATTGCGCAGGCCCGGCTCCAGACGGCGTCGAACATCTCCTCGGTGAGCTTGCCCGTGAAGGTGTTCTGCTGGGAGGGATGGTAGGAGGCCAGCACCGTCAGGCCGGGGCGGATGGGCACCTCGACTGCGTGGCCGAAGCGGGGCACGGGTCTGGGGACGGGCTCGCCTCGGTCACGCAGCAGGCGAAGCACGACCGAGAAGGCGAAGGCGCCGAGCGCGACCACCACGCGCAGATCGGGCAGCAGATCCCATTCGCGTTCGAGGAACAGGCGGCAGGCATCGCGCTCGGCGGTCGTGGGCCGGTTCTTCGGCGGAGCGCACCGTACCGCGGCGGTGATCCAGGTTCCCTTCAGGGTGAGGCCGTCGTCGCGCGAGACCGAGTTCGGCTGCGAGGCGAGGCCGGCCCGGTGGAGCGCCCCGTAGAGCAGGTTGCCCGAAGCATCGCCGGTGAACATGCGCCCGGTCCGGTTGGAGCCGTGCGCGCCCGGCGCCAGCCCCACCACCACCAGCCGGGCCGCGGGGTCTCCGAATCCGGGCACCGGCCGGCCCCAGTACTCCTCGGTGGCGTAGGCCGCCCGCTTCGTGCGCGCGACCCGCTCCCGCCACTCGACCAGGCGCGGGCATCGGCGGCAGGCGCTGACCTCGGTGGCTAGCGTGGCGAGGGGATGAGTGGGGGTCACGATCGGCGGCGGGGGCGGTGATTCGGGCTCATCGCTTGCGTCCAGCGTGGAGGTGCAGCACGCCCGGCTCCCCCGAGGCTTCGTCCTCCGCCAGCACCGTGCCGATCACGACCGCCTGCGGGCAGCCGGCGGCGCGCAGGGCCTTCACGCACGCCTCGGCCCGGCCGGCGGGGACGCTGGCGAGCAGCCCGCCGGCCGTCTGCGGGTCGAAGAGCAATTGGGTGGCGGGGTCCTCAAGCACCTCGGGGGCGGCGCGCACCGAATCGAGCGCGCACAGGTTCTGCTCCTGGAGCGAGGAGAAGATGCCGAGCCGGGCCAGCTCGAGCGCACCGTCCAGGAAAGGCACGCCGGGGAGGCCGACCGACACCTCCACCCCCGAGGCGCGCGCCATTTCAAGGAGGTGGCCGGCGAGGCCGAAGCCGGTCACGTCGGTGGCGGCCGTGGCTCCGTGTTCGCCGAGGATCCGCGCCGCGGCCCGGTGGGACGCCTGCATGGCGGCGAGCGCGGCGTCGATCCACAGGCTCTGCGCCCTGCCCCGCATCTCCGCGGCGAGGATCACGCCGGTGCCGACCGGGCGGGTGAGCACCAGCCGGTCGCCCGCACGCATGCCCGCCTTGCGCAGCAGATCCTCTGCCGGCGCCGTCCCGGTCACGGAGAAGCCCATGGCGAGTTCGCCCCCCTCGCTCGTGTGCCCGCCGACCAGCGCGACCCCGTCGCGCTCCAGAACCTCGAGCGCCCCTGCCATGAGCTGGGTGAGATCCTCCTCCATCTTGTCTTCCGCGGCGAGCGGGAGCGTCACCATCGCCATCGCCGCCAGCGGCTCGGCCCCCATCGCGAAGACGTCGCCGAGCGCGTGATTGGCGCTGATGCGGCCAAAGACGAAGGGGTCCTCGATAAACGAGCGGAAGAAGTCGACGCTCTGCACGGCGACCTGCCCTTCGGGAACCTCGACCACCGCCGCGTCGTCGGGGGCGCCCAGGCCGACCATCACGCGAGGATCATCCTTGGCGCCCAGCCGGGCCAGCGACCGGAAGAGCAGCTCGCTGCCCACCTTGGAGCCGCATCCTCCGCAGCGCATCGCGGGACCGGGGCCGGAAGACGCAACCTGCCCACCAACGCCGTGGAGCCCAGCCTTCGGCGCGCCTCCCGGCGCCGGCTCATCGTCGACCCCTTCCCCATCCATCGATGGCAGCTCGCTGTAGTCGCGAATGAAGCGCCGGTCGATGCGGTCCTTCCAGGCCCAGACCCACCGACCCGCGACCGTCAGCCCGTTGCGGGCGGCGACAGCATGGCGGCGGCCGGTCGAGATCAGGCTCAGGTATTCGCGCTGGGGCCGGAAGCCGGCAAGCGCAGCACCGCGCAGGCGGCGCTCGAGGTTGCGGGCGAGCGGCGGGCCCTGACGAACCGCGAAGACGCCGGCCTTGGGACGCGGATACCCTTCCACCGCGGCGATATCTCCGGCGGCGAAGACATCGGGATGGGACAGGGTCTGCAGGGTGTCGCGCACCCGGATGAAGCCGCGCTCGTCGACTTCAAGACCGGATTGCCGCGGCCAGTCCGGCGCGCCCGCGGTCGTGACCCAGAGCAGTTCGTCGAAGGTGGCGCGGGATCCGTTTCCGAAGTGCAGTCGAGGGCCGTCCACCCGCACCACCCGGTGGTCGGTGTGGACCACGATGCCGTCCTCTTCAAGGATTTGCGCGAAGCGCGCGCGCATGCGCCGCGGGTATGCGGGGAGGATCTCGCTGGAATCGGTAAAGAGCTCAATGCGCACGCTGGTGCGCGGCCGACCGGCGGCTTCCGCGGCCCGGGCGAGCCCGTAGCGGATCGAGAGCGCGAGTTCCACGCCGCCGGCGCCGCCGCCCACGATTCCGATCGAGACCGGGCCGGAACTGCCGGCAACACGCTCGCGGACCCGTGTCCAGCGGGCAAAGAAGCCGTCGATGGGCTTCACCGGAACCACCGAGCCTTCCGCCCCCTCGACCCGCCGCACGCCGGGCGCTGAACCCGTATTCAGCGAGAGCACGTCGAAGGCCACCGCCGGACGCCCCGCGCACATCACCCGCTTGTTTTCGAGATCGATCCCGACGACCCGATCGCGCAGGAAGCGGGCTCGAGCGAAACGAGCCAGCGGAGCCAGGTCGATATGGGCGTCCGCGAACGTGTAGTGCCCGGCGATCAGCCCCGGAAGCATCCCGGAGTAGGGAGCGTTCGATTCCCGCGAGATGAGCGTGACCCGAACTCCGGGCATCGGCTTCATGCCGAAGTGCTTGAGCACGGCGACATGGGTGTGTCCGCCGCCGACCAGCACCAGATCCTTGGTCACCGGTCGAGACGGCGACCCCATGGCACCCCTGTGCATGGCCTGAAGATGCCGCTTCAGCGAGGCGCCGTTCAAGGTTCGGGTCTTCCGGGATGCGCGCGGACCGGGAGTGGGCGACCGCGATTGACCCGAGGGGGGCGCTGCTAAACGTGCATCGCGGGTCGATCGCCTACCGCCCCGTCCCTTCTCCGCGCGCGGCAAGCTCGGACGGAAGCAGGGCCGCGTGCATGAACTGGTGGATCGGAGTGGCCACCCCGCACTCGCGACCCAGCCGGACCACTGCGCCGCTCAGCTGCTCCAGCTCGGAGGGCCGGCCGCCCGCGATGTCGCGATGCATCGAGGGGATCGAGTCTGGCGGGAGGCCGTCGAAGAAGGCCAGCGCATCCGCAATTACGCCATCCGGCAGGCGTATCCCGCGGGCCGCGGCCACCGCGGCGGTTTCCTCCATCGCGCGGCGCAGGAGTTCACGGGCGGGCGGGGTGGCGCGCACGGCACCAAGGGGCATCCGCGCCACCGAACAGACGCCGCTCACGGGGGCCATGAGGAGAAGCTTGTGCCAGAGCTCGGCCTCGATGTCGCCCGAGACCACGACGGACATCCCGGGAGCTCGCTCCAGCGCTTCCGCCAGACGGTCGCAGCGGCCGGTCCGGCGCCCGTCCCGCTCTCCCATCACGATCACCGGGTCGATGCCGGTGTGCCGGATGCGGCCGGGCTCGACCAGCTCGCACAGGATGCGGGTCAGGCCGCCGGCCACCGCTTCGGCCGGCAGCGACCGGTCCAGCTGGGTGGCCGCCTCCACGCCGTTCTGGAGCGGGACCACGACCGTGCCGCCCCCCACCAGCGGCCGTAGCGCCCGCCCGGCCGCCCCGACCTGCCAGGTCTTGGTGGTGACCAGCACGGCGTCCGCCTGCCCGAGCGACGCGGGGTCATTGGTGGCGGCGACGCGCTCCAGACGTGCATCGCCGCAGATGCTCTCCACGCGCAGGCCGTCCGACCGCAATGCCGCCAACTGACGTCCACGCGCGACGAAGACCACCTCCTCGCCCGCCTGGGCCAGCCGCGCCCCGTAGTACCCGCCGACAGCGCCGGCTCCGTAGATGATGATGCGCATCAGCAGCTCTCCGAGTCAGACTCGAAAGACATCGTTGTGCGGCGGGGCGCCGCCATCCGGGCGAAGGTGGCCACGCAAGCTACAGGCAGCCACACCCGCGCACCCGTCCTTTCCCGCGCCGGGACAATTATCTTGGAGGCGCGAAAAGGAAAGCCATGCATCCCCAACATCCGGAGGTTCCCGGCATGTCCAACCGGTTTCGCGTCGAGCGTGATTCGCTAGGCGAAGTTCACGTTCCCGCCGATGCCCTCTACGGGGCTCAGACGCAGCGCGCCTTCGAGAACTTCCCCATCAGCGGCCAACGGTTCGGGCGCCGCTTCATCCAGGCGCTGGGGCTGATCAAGAAATCCGCCGCGCGGGTCAACCGCGAACTGGGATACCTGGACGGCCACACGGCGCGGGCGATCGCCGAGGCCGCCATCGAGGTCGCGCGCGGCGACCGAGACGGCGAATTCGTGCTCGACGTCTACCAGACCGGCTCCGGGACATCCTCGAACATGAACGCCAACGAGGTGATTGCGGCGCTGGCCAACCGCATCCTGGAAACCTCCGAAGACTCCGGCGTGCATCGCAGCGACCGCGTGCATCCCAACGACCACGTCAACTTCGGCCAGTCCTCCAACGACGTCATCCCGACGGCGATCCACGTCTCGGCGCGCACCGCGATCGAGGAGGAGCTGATTCCCGCGCTCGAACACCTGCGGGAGCTGCTGGCGGCCAGGGCGGAGGCCTTCGACGGCGTGCTCAAGTCCGGCCGCACCCACCTGATGGACGCCACCCCGGTGCGGCTGGGCCAGGAGTTCGGCGGCTACGCGATGCAGGTCACGCGCGCCATCGAGCGCCTGCGACACGCCTCAACGGAACTGGCCGAGCTGGCGCTGGGCGGCACGGCCACCGGAACCGGCATCAATACCCACCCCGACTTCGCACGCCTCACCATCGAGCATCTCTCCCGGGAGACCGGCCTCGCGTTTCGCGAAGCGGAAGACCACTTCGCGGCGCAGGGCTCGCAGGATGCCTGCGTGAGCGCCTCCGGAGCCCTGAACTCCGCGGCATCCGGCCTGATGAAGATCGCCGACGACATCCGCTGGCTCTCATCGGGCCCGACTTCGGGCATTCACGAGATCCGGCTTCCCGCCGTGCAGCCGGGGAGTTCCATCATGCCCGGCAAGGTGAACCCGGTCATGTCGGAGGCGCTGATGATGGTCGCGGCGCGCGTCGCCGGGAACCACACTACGGTCACCATCGCCGGAAGCCGCGGCAACTTCGAGCTGAACGTCATGCTGCCGGTCATCGCCCACTCCCTGCTCGAGTCGATCACGCTGCTCGCGGGGGCGAGCCGCGCCTTCGCGGATCGGTGTGTCGCGGGCATCGAGGCCAACGAACGGCGGGCGCGCGAACTGCTCGACCGGAACCCCGCGATCGCGACCGCGCTCAACCCCTACATCGGCTACGACGCGGCCGCCGGGGTGGCCAAGGAGGCCGCCCGCGAGGGCCGGGCGGTGCGCGACGTCGTGCGCTCGAGGGGGTTGCTCGACGAAGAGACGCTGGAGGAGGCGCTGGATGTGCGCGCAATGACCGAGCCGGGGTTGCCGGCGAAGGAATAGCCAACTGCGCGCGGTACTTCCCGAAGAAGTAGACCGGAATTGGCTAAACTAACTGGACTAAGCTAATCTCCGGGCCCCGACAGGCGAGTCACGGCTTCCTCGAAGGAGGAGATTCCTTCCTCGCCGGTGAGCTTGACCTCTCCGGTCAGTTCCCCGCCCCGGTTGACCACGAACGTGGGCGTCCCCTCGACGGACAGCACCTGGGCCAGGTTCATGTCGCTCAGGATGAGGGGCGCGACCGTGTCGCGGATGAGGCAGGCCTGGAAATCCTCCAGCGGGAGGTTGATGTCGGCCGCGAACTGGAGGAAGACGGGAATCGGGTCCTGCAGCGGCTGCCACACGCTCTGGTTCATGTACAGACGGTGCTGCATCGCCTCGAAGCCCTGCCGGTCGTTCAGACCACCCGCGCACAGGGCAGCCTCGGCCGCGTGAAACCCGCGCATGAGACGGGCCAGCGGAAACATGCGCACCACGAAGTTCGCCCTCCCCGTGTCGACGAGGTTCGTCTTCAGCGAATCGGTGCGCAGAATGTAGAAGGACCGGCAGGTGGGACAGCCGAAGTCGATGAACTCGTCGATGCGGGCCAAGGTGGAGTCCACCATGTAGATGCGCGAATTGTCGGCGCGCTCCAGGAAGTCGACGTCCGCCACGCTGAGCGCGAGCCCGGCGGGAAGCTCCTGCTGCAGCCCGCTGGCGGACATGGGGATCGCCGCCGCGAGGGCGAGCGCCGCAATCGTCGCCCGCCCGGCACGCTGATGTGCCTTTCTCATGGTTCAGCGACCTCTGGGGATCAGGCGAACGTAGCCGGCCTGGATCAGGAGATCGAACATTTCACCGGCAGTGACCGCCAACTCCTGGGTGCGGTAGTTGCCGCCTCCCAGCATATCGATTTCGAAGCCGATGGTGGGCAGCCTCCACTCGCGCGTGAACCGCTGGCGCGTCTTGCCGGAAACGTTACCCAGCCGGGTGCGTCCGCCGCCGGTGGAGATGTAGATGCGGGCGTCGTTGAAGTCGAGGTTGTCGACAAAGATGGTGATATCCCGCGATGGCTCGCCGCCGATGCCGGGCGGCGGTCGCTGTCCCGCGCAGCCGGCAGCCAGCAACGTCGCCAGCACACAGAAAGCGAAAAGGGGTCGAGTCGTCATGATGCGTCCTCCCGCGGGGACCGGGCCGGCTGGTGGCCGGGGGTCCGTGGTTCCTGCCTTTGTACATTGTATCGCGAGCGGCGCGCGCTTGCTACCGAAACGGGCGCTGGCGAGCGGGTCCGTCCCCGTCGCGCCCGGGACGGGGTTGCCCGCGTGCGGTTCGCTGATGAACCTGGTTCACGGGCTGGACGGCGCGCGCGCGGTGGGCAGACGGTCAGTCAATCATCTCCGAGGTTCAGGATGCCGATGACGGACGGAGGGCGGGCGGCGTGAGCAGGGTGACGCGGTTTCCGGACGACCTGGTGGAGCGCATGCCGGGTAGCGAAGCGATCACCCTGATCGTGGTTGACGGGGTCGGCGGGCTCCCCCACCCCGCCACCGGCCTGACCGAACTGGAGTCGGCGACCACGCCCAACCTGGATGCGATGGCCGCGGAGAGCTCGCTGGGCATGCACGTCCCGGTCGCGCCCGGGGTCACGCCCGGGAGCGGCCCCGCCCACCTCGCCCTGTTCGGGTACGACCCCGCCCGCCACCTGATCGGACGCGGCGTGCTGGCCGCGCTGGGGGTCGGGATTCGCCTGCGCGAGGGGGATGTGGCGGCCCGGCTCAACCTGGCCACCCTGGACGGGCGGGGCCGCGTGACCGACCGCCGCGCGGGTCGCCCCGGCAACCCGGACGGCCGGCGGCTGGTGCGCCGGTTGCAGGACGGCGTGACCGCGCCTCCAGGGGTGGACCTCCACTTCCAGCACGTCATGGAGCATCGCGCCGTGATGGTGCTGCGCGGCGACGGTCTCGGCGCGGAGGTATCCGACACCGACCCGCAGCGGACCGGCATTCCACCCCGGCCTCCCCGCGCGCCCGAGGGGGACGCGGCGTCGGCGCGCACCGCCCGGATCGCCGACCAGATTCTCGCGCGGGCGGCGGAGGTGCTGGCGACCGAGCCTGTCGCCAACGGCCTTCTCGCCCGCGGGTTCGCCGAATATCGCGCGCCGGCGGGCTTTTCCCGGCGGTATGGGCTCAAGGCGGTGGCGGTGGCGCGCTATCCCATGTACCGGGGGGCGGCCGGTCTCGTCGGGATGGAGCTGGCCGGAACCCCGGCCTCGGATGAGGAAGCGGTGGAACTGATGCAGGGGACCGCCGGACACGCCGACTTCCGCTTTTTCCACTACAAGGCCACGGATTCCCGAGGGGAGGACGGGGATTTCGAGGGCAAGGTCGCCGCCATCGAGGCGCTGGACCGTCTCCTCCCGGGGCTGGACGACGGCGGCGTGGTGATCGTCACCGGTGATCACAGCACCCCCGCGACCATGGCCGGCCATTCCTGGCACGCGGTGCCGCTCCTGATCCGGTCGCGCTACGCCCGGCCGACCGGGCGCCGCCTAACCGAGAACGCGTGCCGGCGGGGCGATGTGGGCACCATCGCCGCGCGGCATATCATGTCGCTGGCCTTGGCTCACGCCGGGCGGCTGGCGAAGTTCGGCAGCTGAAACCGTCGTCTTCCGCCGCCGGGAAGCACCTGTGATCTCCATCCCCTGCGAAGAGCACCGCCTGGAGAACGGACTCCGGATCGTCCTTTCCCCGGAGCCCTCCGTGCCCATCGTCGCGGTGAACCTCTGGTACGACGTGGGTTCCCGGAACGAAGGCCCGGGGCAGACCGGTCTGGCTCATCTCTTCGAGCACATGATGTTCCAGGGCTCGCGCCACGTGGCCGGCAACCAGCACTTCGAGCTGCTTGAGGGCGTGGGCGGATCGGCCAACGCCTCCACCTGGTTCGACCGGACCAACTACTACGAGACCCTCCCTTCGCACCATCTCGAGCTGGCGCTGTGGCTCGAAGCGGATCGCATGGGCTGGATGCTTCCCGCACTCACCGCCGCGAAGCTCGAGAACCAGCGCGACGTCGTGAAGAACGAGCGCCGCCAGCGCTACGACAACCAGCCCTACGGCGACTGGGATGAGCGCATGCTCGCGATGGTGTATCCACCGGGGCATCCCTATCGCCATCCGGTCATCGGCTCCCTGGAGGACATCGACGGGTTCACGCTCGGTGATCTCGAGTCGTTCTTTCGCGCCTACTACGCCCCCGACAACGCCGTCCTCACACTCTGCGGCGGCTTCGAGGCCGGGCGCGCGCTCGAATGGATCAAGCGCTACTTCGGCGACATTCCTCCGGGAGCCGGGACGCGGATGATTCCCGGGGACGCGGACGCGGAACGCGAGAACCACGTCGATGCCGGCCAGACGGTCGAGGCCGATGTGCCGCTCACGCGGGTCTACGCCGGGATGCGCGTGCCCACCTTCGACGATCCCGCCTTCTACGCCGCCGACGTCGCGGGCGACATTCTGGGACGCGGGCGGGCGTCGCGTCTCCACCGCTCGCTCGTGCTGGAGCGCCGGCTCGCCAAGGATGTCGCGGCACACGTTTTTCCGTTGATGACCGGAGCCGCGATGATGGTGGTTCAGGCCACCGGCAACCTCGGGGTCGATCCCGGGGAGCTGGCGGCGGCCGTCGTCGAGCAGATCGAGGGACTTGGTGCGATCTCGTCCGAGGAAGTCGCCAGGGCCCTGGCCATGGCGGAGACTGCCATCCTGGGGCAACTCGAGGTCGTGGCCCAGCGGGCTGACCTGCTCTCGATGTTTGCGACCCAGTTCGGAGATCCGGCCCGCATCTCCACGGAGATCGATCGCCTGCGCGCGGTGACGCCGGAGGCGGTGCAGACCCTGGTCGAAGAGCGCCTCGAGCCCGGGAACCGGGCGATTCTGACGTACGTGCCGCGGGCATCCGCGTGAGCCCCGAGCGCTTTCCCCCAACGCCGCCGGGGCCGGGACCGGTTGCACCCTTCGCGGTTCCGGCGGTGCACGGCGAGCGTCTCGATTCCGGGCTGGAGGTACGAACCGCGCGCCGGCCCGGGGTTCCCCTGGTGACCGCTCTGTTGGTCATGGATGCGGGCGAGGCGACGGTCGGTGGGCCGCGAGCCGGGCTTGCGGTGCTGTCCGGAAAGGCGCTCCATGGCGGAACCGTCCGCCGCTCGGCGGTGGAGCTGGCTTGCGCGCTCGAGGACATGGGTACGCACCTTGCGACCTCGACCGGCTGGGATTCCACGGTGGTGTCGCTGACCTGCGCCGCCGACCGGTTTCCGCGGGCGCTCCGGCTGCTGTCGGAAGTGGTCCTGACGCCCGGGTATCCGGGTGAAGAGGTGGAGCGCACCCGCGAGCAGCAGCTTGGCGGGATCCGGCAACGCCGGATGTATCCTGCTCAGCTCGCCACTGCCGCCGCCGCGCGCTTCTTCTTCGCCGAAGGCACCACGTATGGACGGCCCATGGCGGGCACGGAAGGGACGGTCGCGGGCCTGGAGCGCGCGCATGTGGCCGACTACGCGGCCAGCCGCTACCGGCCGCAGGGAGCTGCGCTGGTGGTGGCGGGCGATGTCGCGAAGGAGGAAGTGACGGATCTCGCAGCCGACTGTTTCGGCGGCTGGCGGGGCCGGGCTGCTCCCGTCGAGGCAACGGCGGGGGCCCGCTTCGGGGAGCGCCGCATCGTGATCGTCCATCGCCCGGGCGCGGTTCAGTCCGAGCTGCGCATCGGCCATGCCAGCGTACCGCGCAGGACGCCCGATTTCTTCCCGCTGATCGTGCTCAATTCCGTGCTCGGAGGCGCCTTCACCAGTCGTCTCAACCTGAACCTCCGGGAGGACAAGGGCTTCACCTACGGCGTGAGCTCGCGCTTCCTCCTCCGGCGCGCCGGCGGGATGTTCCGCATCGCCACGGCGGTGGCGACCGAAGTCACCGCGGCGGCGGTCCGGGAGGTGCTCGCGGAGACGGAGGCGCTGGTCGCAGGCGGGCCCACGCCCGCCGAACTGCGTGGTGCGCGCGACTACCTGGCGGGCATCTTTCCGCTGCGCATGGAGACCACGGCCCAGGTCGCGTCCGGCATTGCGCGGGTGTTCGTGCACGGCCTCTCGGCCGACTACCTCGCGCACTATCGCGAGCGGGTGCGGGCGGTGGGAGTCGACGACGTCGTGCGCGCGGCCCGCCGTCGGATTCACCCGGACGCCCTCACGGTCGTGGTGGCAGGTGACGCCGACCGGGTGGCGCCGGAACTCGAGTCCTTCGGCCCGGTCGAGGTCCACCACGACTTCTGATCCGCGAATGCACGCCCCCGGCCACAGGGTGATGGCGCCCGGAGGTGGCTGCCGCCGAAACGGGCGGAACACGACCGCGGGGCGCTCCGGGAGACCGCTCCGGGCAACCCCTCGCCGCCGACACTCACCTAAGTGCCCGCAAGGCAGCCGCCTCGTGCGGCCCCTCGGGTGATGCGGGCGGATGCGCTCGCGCCGCCGGCACACGAGGCATGGTGATCTGACGGGAGAAGTCGTGTCGCACGAACCGGAGTTGCAACCATCCGCGTCCGCCGGTCGGGCGGTGTATCCGGGCGGAGACACCGTTCGCCACCCGGGGCCGGACGCGGTCCCGGGACCGGACGGGACGGGCCGCCTGTCGGGCCGCCTCGTGCATGACGGAAGAGTGGTCCACCTGTCCGTCGACCGCGTGCGCTTTCCCGACGGATCGGAGGGCAACCTGGAACTCGTCCGGCACCCCGGCGCCGCCGCAGTGGTGCCCTTCGTGGACCCGCCGGAGTCGCCCGATCCCGTGATTCTGCTGCTTCGGCAGTACCGCTACGCCTCGGGGGGATACCTGTATGAAGTGCCGGCCGGGCTGCCAGCGGGGGCGGACGAGGCCTGGGCGGAGTGCGCGCGGCGGGAACTGGCGGAGGAGACCGGATACGCCGCGGCCCGAATCGACTATCTGACCCGGATCTTCACGACGCCCGGTTTCACCAACGAGGTCATCCACCTGTTCCTGGCAACCGGCCTCTCGGCCGGAGACGCCGCCCGCGATCCGGACGAGTTCATCACCGTGGAGGAGTGCCTCTTCTCTCGCGCCCTGGAGATGGTGCGCAAGGGCGAGATCGTGGACTGCAAGACGGTCGCAGCCCTCTTGTACACTGCCGCCTTCCGCCGAAGCCCGGCCGCGGGCGGCGGCGTCCACCCGGAGGATGACGGCCGTCCTGTCTCGGGGACGCAATTGGGGCCCATGTCCGCGGAGAACCCGTGATTAAGGTGGTACGAAACCTGCATGCAAGAGTGTCCTGTGCTGGGGCACGAGAAGCCACGTCTGGCAGCGGAGCCACATGAATACCGAAAAGAGCTTGGCAATGACGCCCGCGAGGCCGGCCCACGAGACCCGGGACGCCCTCAGAAAACTGGACGACAGCGCCGTCGTGAAGCGGTTTCTGGAAGGGGAGCAGCGAGCCTTCGGAATCCTTGTGGACCGTTACGACAATCGGCTGGTCAACTTCGTCTACCGGACCATTGGCGACCGGGAGCGGGCGCAGGACCTGGTACAGGAGACGTTCATCCGCGTCTACCGTCACCTGCATCGCTTCGATCCTACCAAGAAGTTCTCCACCTGGATCTACACCATCGCCAGCAACCTGGCGAAGAACGAGCTGCGCAACCGCTCGCGAAACCCGCTCGTCTTCTTCCAGACCATCAAGAAGAACTGGGAGGCGGACCACCGGCCGCTGGAATGGGAGGACAACTCCTACAAGCCCGACGACCTGTACCGCAAGCGGCATCTGCGAAAGGTCGTCGAGAAGGCCGTCAGCGAGCTGCCGGAGCATCACCGGGTGGTCTTCGTGCTACGGGAACTCCAGGGGAAGACCTACGAGGAGATCGCCCAGATCACCGCGGTCAACCTGGGTACGGTGAAGAGCCGCCTGAACCGGGCGCGCAACAACTTCGCCCGTATCGTCGCACCCATGCTGGACTGAGCCCGCTCGGAACGCCTCATCCAGTTCGACCTCCCGGACAGCCCGCCCCGACGCCACTCGGGAACCTCGTCCCGCCCCTCCGGTAGCACACGTTCCGCCGCTTCGTGCGGATTCTTCGTGCCGCGAAGCCGGGGGGGAACCCGAGCGTCATACCTCAAGTACAGAATTCGACGGGGATCGGCGGGCCCGCCGGAGCGGGCTCGGTCCGCCCGATCAGGGTTGAGCGGGCACAGGCCCGCAAGAAGAGAGTCGCAAGGATCGCGAGTACAAGAACGGACATGGAATGCAACGGCTTTCTGGAGCGCTTCTCCGAGTTCCATGACGGTGAAGCGACCGATGCGGGCGTGTTCGAGCAGCACATTGCGGAGTGCGCGCGCTGCCGGCGCTACGCGGATACCGTGAAGCGGAGCCTGGTGCTGCTGCGCGCCGTTCCCGGCGTCGTCGTTGGCGAAGATTTCCATCCCCGACTGCAGCATCGCATCTTCCACATCCAGGAGGACCTCGCGCGCCGCCGTGGCGGCGCCTTCTTCACCCGCCTGGGAGTGGCATTCGCCGCAACGATCCTGGTGGCGCTGGCCGTATGGGGACCGGAACTCGTTCGGGAGACACCCGAGGTCGCGCTTCCGCCCATCGTCGTCTCCGAGCCCCCCTCGCAGCGGGCGGCTGCTCCGTCCGCCACCGTACGGTATCGCAGCATTCGCCTCCTGGACCCCGCTCTGGACGGCGACGACCTGTGGACCACCCGCGCGCTGTACGAATACTCGGCCCTCTCCCAGCGCTGACCGGGAATCCACGTCCCGGCAGGCCATGATCCCCGCCACTTACCGGCGCGCGCTCGGCGGGGACGGAGGCGGGGTCTTCTACCTCCACGGCGAGGACGACTTCCGCAAGCGGGAAGCCGCGCGCGAGATCGCCGAGGCGCACCTCGACCCCGCGACCCGCGACTTCAACTTCGATGTCATGTCGGGCCCGGAACTCGACGTGCGCGACTTCGCCTCGGTGCTGGCCACTCCCCCCATGATGGCCGAGTGGCGGGTGGTGCTGGTCCATGGCGCGGAGGCGCTGGCTCCGCTACCGGCGGCGCGCAAGCTCGTGCTCGACATGGCCGCGTCGCCCCCGGAGGGACTGGCTCTGATTCTGACCGCTACCAAGCCGAAGCGGTCCAGGGCACGATTCTACCGGGACGTCGTGCGCGCGGCGCGCTCGCTCGAGTTCCGTTCGGTGCGGGCCAACGACCTGCCCGGCTTCCTGGTCTCATGGTGCCGCGACCGGCACGGCGCGGAGATGAACGAAGACGCCGCGCGCGCACTGGCGGCGGCGGTCGGATCGGACATGGGCGTGCTGGCGCAGGAGATCGCCAAGCTGGTCGCCATGACCCCCGGGGGTCGTCCGATTACGGTGGAGACCGTGGAGGAGGGAGGGATCCGGATCCCCCGCCTCGATCCCTGGCGCTGGTTCGACATGGTGGGGGGACGCGACTTTGCCGCAGCCACGGCCGCCCTCGGCGAGCTCTTCATGCGCGGCGAGTCGGGCGTCTACCTGGTCATGGGCCTGACCACCCACTTCCTCCGCATCGGGCTGGTGCTCGATGGCGGGCTGTCCGGGCTTGAGGCCGCGCTTCCCCCCCACCAGCGCTGGCTCGCGCGCCGCATCCAGGGACAGAGCCGGGGTTGGAACCGCGAGAGCCTTGACGCGGCGCTGCTCGGTCTGCGCCGGGTAGACCGGCTGATGAAGGCCAGCGCCCTGCCCCACCATCATCTCCTGGAGGAATGGCTGCTCGCGCAGCGTACCTCCGCCGGCGAGGCAGGTCGGCCGAGGCCGCTCCGCGCCGGCGTGCGGACGCGGCGCGGAGCGGCCGTCGGGTAGGCACCGCGACTATCCGCGTACGCCCAGGCTCCAGATGAAGGCCGCGAGCGAGCTGACTTCCTCGTCCGACAGGCCCATCCCGCCGCGGGGGAGCATCAGGCCGGGGTATTGCTTCGGCTCGAGCACACCGGCTTCGATGACTTCGATGATGCCGGCGTAGCTGCCGTCCGAGTTGAGCCACACGTCGTCGGCGAGGTTCGGGGCGAGCTGTCCGCCCTTTCCGTTGGCCCCGTGGCACGCGGAGCAGGTGGCCCGGGCGTTGAAGAGGGTCCTCCCTTCGGTAATGGACTCCATGGTGACGCCGTCCGGAGCCGTCCCGGCGTTCAGGGTGGTGCTGACGGCTTCCGGCATCGGGAGGTCGGCGTTGGCGCCTCCGGTTCCGCCGCATGCCGTCGCGGCAGCGATCACAAAAAGTGGCAAGACATGACTCAGCAATGATTTATGTATCATCAGAAACTCCGTTCGAGATTCGGTATCGCCGGGTGTTGGCGACACAACGGATCATACCCCGGGCGAGGGGCGAGGAGCCGGCTCGAAACGGCTGCGCTTCAGCCCGCGGCGCCCCTTCCGGGACGGTGTGCGACACGACAGCTTAAAGCATGCCTCAGGACCACGCCGTGACCCAGGACACACCCCTCATGCGCCAGTGGCGGGCCGTCAAGGCGCGCCACCGCGACGCCCTGGTGTTCATCCGGGTCGGCGACTTCTTCGAGCTCTTCAACGAGGACGCGCGCAAGGGTGCGCGCCTGCTCGGGCTGACCTTGACGACGCGCAACAACGGGGCGGCGCGGCAGGTGCCGCTCGCGGGCGTGCCCGCCAAGGCGCTGGACGACTACCTGCGCAAGCTGGTGAAGCTGGGCTGCCGTGTGACGATCTGCGACCAAGTGGAGGACGCCAGCGCGGCCAAGGGGCTGGTGCGCCGCGAGGTGGTGGAGACCATCACGCCGGGCACGGTGGTTCACGACGAGTTGCTGGAGGCCCGGCGCAACAACTTCCTGGTCGCACTCGCGCCCGCGGGAAGGGAGACGCGCGGTCTGGCGGCCCTCGACCTGTCCACGGGCGAGTTGGTCCTCGAGGTGGTGGGCGAGGAGGCGCTCGCCGCCCGCATGGGTGAGCTGGCGCCGGCCGAGCTGCTGCTGCCAGGCTCTCTCGAACGGGAAGCCCTGCCGGGCGCGCCGCCGGATACGCTGCTCACCCGTCGCGACGACTGGATCTTCGGGGAAGAGGCGGCGCGCGAGGAGGTCCAGCGCGCCTACGGAGTGCTCTCGCTGCAGGGTTTCGGCATCGAGGCGGGCGATACGCCTGCGGTGCGCGCCGCGGGCGCCCTGCTCGCCTACGTCGCCGAGATCCGCCCGGGCGGGGTGGCCCACCTGCAGGCTCCCGCCATGCGCCGTCCCGGCTCGACCATGGTCGTCGACGAAATGACGCGCCGAAACCTGGAGTTGACCGAGCCGCTGCGCCCGGGAGACCAGGGCGCCACGCTCATCTCGGTGCTCGACGACACCGTCACCGCCATGGGCGCCCGCACGCTGCGGAGCTGGCTGCTGGCGCCGCTGCTGGAAGCAGGCGCGATCTGGAAGCGTCAGGAGACGGTGGGGGAGTTCTTCGAACGGTTCGAGGTGCGGCGCGAGGTCCGCGGGGCGCTCTCGGAGGTTGCCGACCTCGAGCGGCTGGCAGGGAAGATCTCGCTCGGCCGGGTCATGCCCCGCGACCTGCTCGCTCTGGCGCGCTCTCTCGACCAGGTCCCACCGGTCCGCCGGGCGCTGGCTACGGCCGAACTCCCCCGACTGCAGGAGCGGGGCGCGGGCCTGGACGCCATGGAGGACGTACGCGAGATGCTCGGTCGGGCCATCGCCCCGGACGCGCCCGCGACGCTGCAGGAAGGCGGCGTGATCAAGCCCGGCTACGACGAGGACCTGGACGCGCTCCGCCAGACCCGCGCCGATGCGCGCACCTCGATCGCGACGCTGCAGGCGCGCGAGCGGGAGCGCACGGGCATCGGCTCGCTGAAGGTCGCCTACAACAAGGTCTTCGGGTACTACCTGGAGGTCACCCGGGCGAACCTGGGCCGGGTCCCGGACGACTACGTGCGCAAGCAGACGCTGGCCAACGCGGAGCGCTTCTTCACCCCCGAGCTGAAGGAGTGGGAAGGCCGCATTCTGGACGCGGAGGACCGGATCGCCACCCTGGAGGCGGAACTGTTCGCGTCGGTGCGGGGCGAGGTGGCCGAGGAGGTTGCGCGGCTGCAGAAACTCGGGCGCGCGCTCGGGCGTCTCGATGCGCTGGCGGGACTCGCGGAGGTGGCGGAGCACCGCGGCTACGTCCGCCCCGAAGTTCATTCCGGCTACGCGGTCGAGGTGCGCGCCGGCCGGCACCCGGTGGTGGAGGCGGTGATGCCCGCCGGCAGCTTCGTCCCCAACGACCTGGTGCTGGACGAAGACGGCCGGGTGGTCGTTCTGACCGGCCCCAACATGGCGGGCAAGAGCACCATCCTGCGCCAGGTCGGGCTCATCCAGCTGCTCGCCCAGATGGGGTCCTTCGTGCCCGCCGACCGGGCAAGGCTGCCGGTCTGCGACCGGGTCTTCACCCGGGTCGGGGCGAGCGACAACCTGGCCCGCGGCCAGTCGACCTTCATGGTCGAAATGAATGAGTCCGCCGCGATCGTCCACGGCGCCACCGCGGACAGCCTGGTGCTGCTGGACGAGATCGGCCGCGGCACCTCCACCTACGACGGGGTCTCCATCGCATGGGCGGTCACCGAGCACCTGCACGAGGTGGTGGGCGCCAAGACCATCTTCGCGACCCACTACCACGAGCTCACCCAGCTGGGCGAGCTGCTTCCCGCGGTGCGCAACCTGAACGTGGCGGTGCGCGAGTCCGGCGAGGACATCGTCTTTCTGCGCCGTCTGGAGGAGGGAGGCGCCGACCGGTCCTACGGAATCCAGGTTGCGCGGCTCGCGGGCATGCCGCCGGCGATCGTGGAGCGGGCAAAGGAACTTCTGGCGGAACTGGAGGGAAGACGTACACGTGACGGAGGGTGTCTCGGGCGCAGGGGCGAACACCGGCCTTCATCGGCCATGGAGCCTGGCCAGCTTTCCCTTTTCGCTGCGGAAGCGGAGCTGTCCGCCCGCCTTCAGGAAATCGATCTCGACAACATGACCCCACTGGAATCCATGACGCTGCTCGCGGATCTGCAGCGTCTTGCGCGCGGCACGCGAGAGTGATGCCGTCGCCGTGCCGGCACAGGCGTTCCCGGGCCGGGACCGGGCGCTTGGCAATCCTGGCTCTCGGGGTCCCCGCTCTCGCGGCCTGCGCAGGCGATGGCGACGTGGAGGAGCCCGCGCCCCTCGGCGACGCGACCCCCATCGAATACCCGCTCGAGATGTGGGATCAGGGGATCGAGGGCGAGACCGTGCTCCAGGTGCGCGTCAACGAGCTGGGGGAGGTGGATTCCGTCGCGGTGATCGAGACCAGCGGCCACGAGCCGCTCGATTCGGCCGCCGCCGAGGGCGCGCGTGCGATGCGCTTCCAGCCCGGCCGAAGGGACGGCCGGGACGTACCGGTATGGGTACGCATCCCGGTGCAGTTCTCCAGGCAGTCGGGCCCCGAATCGTGATGCGCGGCAGAGCGGAGGGATCGCGGCCATGAGCGTCCGCAATCGCGAGCCCTACGACAACGTCATGGAGATGGTGGGGTGGACCCCGCTGGTGCGGCTGCACCAGGTGTCCGCCGACTGCCGCACCCCCGTCTACGGCAAATGCGAGTTCATGAGCCCCGGCGGTTCGGTGAAGGATCGCATCGGGCTCGCCCTGGTGAGCGCGGCGGAGCAGGACGGGACGCTGCGGCCGGGGGGCGTGATCGTCGAAGCCACCAGCGGCAACACCGGGCTGGCGCTCGCGATGGCTGCGGCGACCCGCGGGTATCGCTGCATCTTCACCATGCCCGACAAGATGAGCCAGGAGAAGGTGAAGCTGCTGCGCGCCTTCGGGGCGGAGGTGGTGATCACCCCCACGGCCGTCGGGCCGGATCACCCCGACCACTACCAGCAGGTCGCCCGCCGCATCGCCCGCGAGACTCCCGGTGCGGTGCTCGCCGACCAGTTCTACAACCTCGAGAACCCGAAGGCCCACTACGCCACGACCGGGCCGGAACTCTGGGAGCAGAGCGGGGGGCGCATCACCCACCTGGTGGGCGGGGCGGGCACCGGGGGCACCATCTCCGGCGCCGGCGCATACCTGAAGGAGCGGAATCCGGCGGTCGAGGTGGTGGGCGTGGATCCCGTGGGCTCGGTGATCTCGTCGTTCTTCAACACCGGCGAGATGGGGGAGGGCCACCCCTACCTGGTGGAGGGGCTCGGCAACGACAAGATCCCGGGCGCGCTCAACCTCGACGTGGTGGACGCCTACGTGACCGTAAGGGACGGCGAGGCCTTCCGCATGGCCCGGCGGCTCACCACGCAAGAGGGGCTCTTCGTGGGCGGCTCCTCGGGACTCAACACGCACGCGGCCGTGGAGCTGGCGCGCCGGCTGGACGACCCGGAGGCCTTCGTGGTCGCGATTCTGTGCGACTGGGGAGAGCACTACCTTACCAAGATGTACGACGACGAGTGGATGCGGGAAAACGGCTTCCTGGAGCGCGCGCGCAGGAGTGTCCACGACCTGGTGCGCGCCAAGGAGCCGCTGGGCTTCCGGCTGCTGACGGCGACGCCCTCCACCCCCGTGCGCATGGCGCTGTCCACGCTGAGCAGCCACGGCGTCTCGCAGTTGCCGGTGGTCCGCGACGGGGACTGCGTGGGCTCGCTGAGCGAGGGGCGGCTCATGGCGCGGGTCATTCAGGACCCCGGGGTGCTGGACGACCCGGTGGAGACGGTCATGAGCTCGCCCTTCCCGGTCGTTGACAGCCATCTCGACGCCGACAAGGCGACGCGGCTGTTGACCCGGGAGAATCCGGCGGTCCTGGTGAGGACCAACGGCAGGCTCGAGGACATCCTCACCCGCTTCGACATCGTGCGAACGCTCACGGGAGCGGCCGGTTGAGCGGCGCCCGGCCGGGGACGGGGTGATGAAGGTCGCCGTGCTCATGGGCGGCAGCTCCGAGGAGCGGCCGGTATCGCTCGTCTCCGGCGCCGAGGTCGCCGCCGCCCTGCGCGGTCGCGGCCACGAGGTCGTGGCGGTCGATCCCGCCTCGGGGGTGCTCAG
This sequence comes from Gammaproteobacteria bacterium, assembly GCA_028819075.1. NCBI lineage: Bacteria > Pseudomonadati > Pseudomonadota > Gammaproteobacteria > Gammaproteobacteria bacterium. Next base: position 53,366 of record JAPPMM010000049.1, on the reverse strand, counting down.
CCGGGAACGGGAACGGGAGCTGCGCGAGTCGGGGGTGACCCGGGAGGCGCCGCCCTCCACGGGGCCGGGCGGCAGCGATCCTCTGCTCCTCCTCGGCGAAGCGTTGCGGGCGTGCGCGCCCGACGTGGTCTTCCCGGCGCTCCATGGGGGGGCCGGCGAGGACGGCACGGTCCAGTCGCTGCTCGACCTGATCGGGGTTCCCTACGCGGGGAGCGGGCACACCGGCTGCGCCCTGGCCATGGACAAGGACCTCACCAAGCGGCTGCTGCGCGACGCCGGCATCCCGACCCCCGAGTGGATCACGGGACGCGTGTCCCCGGAGCGCGTCGCCGCCGAACTGGGGCTGCCTCTGATCGTCAAGCCCCCGAGGGGCGGGTCGACGCTGGGCCTCACGCTGGTTCATCGCGCCGACGGGATTCCCGCAGCGGAGGGGCAGGCGCTGGCATACGGCGGCGAGGTCATGTTCGAGCGCTACGTGCGGGGACGGGAGCTGACCGTCGGCATCCTGGGCGAGGAGGCACTGCCGCCCGGTGAGATCATCCCCGAAAACGAGATCTTCGACTACGAGTGCAAGTATCAGCCGGGAATGGCGCGCGAGATCTTCCCGGCCCGCATCCCGGAGGATGTCGCCGCCGGACTCCGCCGGCAGGCGCTGGCGGTGCATGGCGTCCTCCGGCTGGAGGGCTTCAGCCGGGTCGACTTCATACTGGACTCCGCGGGCACCCCATGGTGCCTCGAGGCGAACGCGCTTCCGGGGCTCACCCCCGCCAGCCTGCTGCCGCGGGCCGGACGCGCCGCCGGGCTGTCCTTCGGCGAACTGTGCGAGCGCATCGCCATCCTGGCGCTGTCCGGACGCGCCGCGCCCGTCGCCGCCGGCTCGCGCGCATGAGCTGGTCGTCCTTCGAGCCGGGCTACGGAGCCTCCGTGCTCACGCCGTGGGTGAAGCGGCTGCTGATCGCCAACGCCGCGATCTTCCTGTTCATGTGGATCAGCGGAAGCGCGGGCTTCTTCGTGGAGTGGTTCGCCTTCCGGCCGTCCCGCATCCTCACGCGTCCGTGGGGCGCGCTGACCTACATGTTCCTGCATGCGGGCTTCTGGCATGTGTTCATCAACATGCTGATGCTGTTCTTCTTCGGCCTGCCGCTCGAGCGGCGATGGGGTTCGCGCGAGTTCATCAAGTATTACCTGCTGTGCGGACTCGGAGGAGTGGCCCTCAGCTTCGTCTTCCAGTCGTCGTCAATCATCGGGGCGTCGGCGGCGGTGTACGGCCTGATGGTCGCCTTCGCCATGACCTGGCCGGACGCGCCCATCTACATCTGGGGGATCTTCCCCGTCAAGGCGAAGTGGCTGGCCGCCTTCCTCTTCGTGGTGAGCACGCTGAGCGCCTTCGGCGGAGGAGGGGACGGAATCGCCCATTTCGCCCATCTGGGGGGGCTGGTCACGGGGTTCGTCTATCTCAGGACCGACTGGCGAACCCCCGAGTGGCTGCGGGGGCGCGGGGGCGCGGGTTCCTCCCGTCCTGGCGGAAGATCCGGCTCCGGTACGACCCCCGGAGGGCGGTCAAGGCGCCCGCCGAGTTCCTCCGGTGCGCGGAGAGGTGGCCGGAGGGCCGACGAAGAAGCCCTGCTGGACGAAGTGGACGCCATCCTCGACAAGATCTCGCGCAGCGGGATGAGGTCGCTGACGCGCAAGGAACTCGAACTTCTCAACGAGGTTTCCCGCAGGCGCCGCTCTTCCTAGGTTCCGCTCCCGGCGGTATCCGCCGTAACCACGACGCCGCGCCGCGTCGCCTCAACTCAACACCCTGTTTTTCAGGAGGTCAGATGGCGGAAGGGAAGGAATACCTGACGGAGAACATCCGCAACGTGGCCGTACTCGGTCACGGCGGCTCCGGAAAGACCATGCTGGTGGACGCCCTCGCCTTCGTAGGGGGCACCGCACGGCGCAAGGGCAACGTGGCGGAGGGTCACGCCCTCACCATGACCGCGCCCGAGGAGATCCAGCACGGGATCTCGATGCAGCTCACTCCCGCCTTCAGCGAGTGGAAGGGTACCAAGATCAACCTGATCGACACGCCCGGATACCTGGACTTCACCGGGGAGGCCCTGGCGGCGGTCCGGGTGGCGGACGCGGCCGTCATCGTGGTGAGCGCGACCTCCGGCGTCGAAGTCGGGACCGAGCGGGTGTGGCGCTACTGCGAGGAGCGCGGCATCCCGCGCATGTTCTTCGTTTCGATGATGGACAAGGAGCACGCCGACTTCCGCAAGGTCTTCGAGGACATCAGGGAGAAGCTCGCGGAGAGCGCGCTGCCGGTGGAGATACCGGTGGGCGCGGGGCCCGGTTTCCGCGGGATCATCAACCTGTTCAGCGGGCGCACGCACATGTATCGCGACGGTTCCGCCACCGGCGAGTACGATGAAGCCGACGTCCCCGCCGACCTCGAGGACATCTTCGAGGAGTGGACCACCGAACTGCAGGAAACCCTCGCGACCACCGACGAGGAGCTTCTGGACCGCTACCTGGAGGGTGAGGAGATCACGCGCGAAGAAGCTCTCGAGGCCATGGCCATCGCGATGGAGCGGGATGAGGTGGTCCCGGTTCTCTGCGGATCCTCGACGCGCGTCTACGGGATCCGGGCACTGCTGCGCAAGATGGTAGAGCTCTTCCCCGATCCGTCCGAGTCAGGCAGCCACTCCGCGTCCCGGCCGGGCCTGGACCAGGAGGCGGAACTCCAGGCGACCGATGACGGATCGTTCGCGGCGCTGGTCTTCAAGACCGCGACCGAGCCGCATGTGGGCGAACTCTCCTACTTCCGCGTGTTCAGCGGCGTCGCGGTCAACGGGATGGACGCACACAACGCGGGCCGGGGCTCGAGCGAGAAGCTGAACCACGTTTCCATACCTCTGGGACGGGAGCGCCTGGAGGTGCCGCGGCTGCACGCCGGCGACATCGGCGTGGTGGCAAAGCTCAAGAACACCGCCACCAACGACACGCTGTCCTCGCCCGGCCGGCCTCTCGTTCTCGACAGGATCGACTTCCCGAAGCCGGACGTGTCCGTGGCGATGAAGGGCGCGACCCGCGCCGACGACGACAAGATCGGCGAGGCCCTGCAGAAGCTGCACGACGAGGATCCGACCTTCCATGCCGAGTTCAACCCCGAACTGGGACAGACCATCGCGCGGGGGCTAGGGGAACTGCACCTGGACGTCCAGATGCAGCGCATGAAGCGCAAGTACAACGTCAGCGTCGAGACCGAGCAGCCCAGGATCGCCTACCGGGAAACCATCACGCGAACCGCGGAAGGGCGCGGACGCTTCAAGAAGCAAACCGGCGGGCGGGGTCAGTTCGGCGACTGCTGGGTGCGCCTGTCGCCACGCCCGCGCGGCGACGGTTACGAGTTCGTGGACAACATCAAGGGAGGCGTCATCCCCGGGAAGTACGTGCCTTCGGTGAACAAGGGCATACAGGAGGCGGCAGGCAAGGGCATCCTGGCCGGGTTCGCGCTGGTGGACTTCGCGGCCGAATGCTACGACGGCTCCTACCACTCGGTGGACTCCTCCGACATCGCGTTCAAGGTGGCCGGGTCGCTGGCCTTCCGCGAAGTCGCGTCCAGGGCGGGTCCGGTGCTGCTGGAGCCGATCATCGAGGTGGAGGTGTCGACGCCTGACGAGTACATGGGCGACATCATGGGCGACATCACGCAGCGTCGCGGCAAGGTGCAGGGCATGGTGCCCGGCAACGGAAGCACCACCGTGCAGGCGCTCGTCCCGGAAGCCGAACTCTACAAGTACGCCACCGCCCTGCGCTCCATGACCCAGGGGCGCGCCCACCACACGCGCACCCTCGCCGGCTACGAACCGATGCCGGCGCACGAGGCCCAGCAGGTGATCGAGGCGCTCAAGGCGGAGGAGTAGGGCAGGAGGCAGCCCGTGGCGGGACACAGCAAGTGGGCGCAGATCAAGCGCAAGAAGGCCGTCAACGACGCGAAGCGCGGACAGATGTTCACCAAGCTCATCCGCGAGCTGACGGTGGCCGCGCGCGACGGCGGAGGAGATCCCAACTTCAACCCGCGCCTGCGCCTGGCGGTGGACACCGCCAAGGCCGGCAACATGCCCCAGGAGAACATCGAGCGGGCGATCAAGAAGGGGACCGGTGAGCTCGCCGGCGTCAACTACGAGGAAGTGGTCTACGAGGGCTACGCCCCCGGCGGGGTCGCGCTCTACATCGAGACCCTGACCGACAACCCCAAGCGCACGGTGGCGGCGGTGAGACACCTCCTCACCAAGAACGGAGGCAGCCTGGGAACTGCCGGGTCGGTGGCGTGGCAGTTCGACCGCAGGGGTCAGATCTACATCGAGGCGGCCGGGCACTCCGAGGAGGAGGTGCTGGAAGCGGCGCTGGAAGCGGGAGCGGAGGATGTCGTGCAGGAAGGGGGCGATTTCATCGTCACGACCGATCTGGCTTCCTTTCACCAGGTTCAGGACGACATGCGGGAGGCCGGAATCAGCGTCGCGCAGGCGGAGCTGGCGATGATTCCGCAGAACGAAGTGGACGTGGCGGGCAAGACCGCGGAAAGACTGGTCCGTCTGATGGAGGCGCTCGACGGATCGGACGACGTGCAGAAGATCTCGTCCAACGGCAACATCGACGAGGACACCCTGGCCCGGCTGTCGCAATGAGGGTCGGCCGGCCGCGAAGCGGACGGTGAGGGCGCCGGACGGGGCGCTGATCGTGCTCGGGGTGGATCCGGGCACGGCGCGCACCGGCTACGGCGTGGTGGCCAGCGGCGAGGGCAGGTTGTCGCTGCTCGAATGCGGGGTGGTGCGCACCCGGCCCCGGCGCCCGCTTGCGGATCGCATCCGCCACATCTTCGAGGCGATGCAGTCGATCGTCCAGCGCTTCGAGCCCCACGTGCTCTCCGTCGAAAAGGTGTTCCAGGGGAAGAACCCGCAGAGCGCGCTTACGCTCGGCCATGCACGGGGCGCCATCCTGTTGGCGGGCGCGCTCGCCGGGGTCCAGATTGCCGAGTACTCGCCGACCGCGATCAAGAGCGCGGTCGTCGGCACCGGCCGGGCCACCAAGGAACAGGTGGGGTTCATGGTCAAGACACATCTGCGGCTGGTCTCCCCGCCGTCGCCGGACGACGCGGCCGACGGGGTGGCGGCCGCGCTCTGCCACTGCCTGATCGGGGACCGGCCCGGATGATCAGCCGGCTGCACGGGGTTCTGCTCGAGCAGGACATGGATTCGGTCGAGGTGGAGACCGCGGGCGGCGTCGTGTATCAGGTTCACGTGCCGGCCACGGTGGCAGGACGCCTGCCGCCCTCCGGCGAGCAGGTGCGGCTGCGCACGGTGCAGGTCGTGCGCGACGATTCGGTCGCCCTGTACGGCTTCCTGGAAGTCCACGAGCGCGACATGTTCCAGCGCCTGCTGGGGACGACCGGGGTCGGCGCCAAGCTGGCGCGCGAGATGCTCTCGACCTACTCCGCCCGGCGTCTGGCACAGGCTCTCGCCAACAAGGAGACGGCCGTGCTCACCCGCGTGAGCGGGGTGGGAAAGAAGACGGCCGAATTGCTCATCCTCAGGCTCAGCGACAAGGTGCGCGACCTCGCGCTGGCCCCGGCCGGGGGCGAGGCGGCGCCTCACGGCGCGCGGGAGGCGGTCAACGCGCTCATGGCTCTGGGGTACTCCTTCGCGCAGGCGGACGAAGCCGTTCGCGGCGTGACGGCCGGCGGAGGCGCGGGAGAGGAGATGAAGACCGAGGAACTGATCCGGAGGGCGCTGGAGCGCATTGGCCGGTGACGGATCGCTACGACGTGACCACGCCCCGTGAGCTCTCCGGGGAGGGTGGTGCGGAGCTGTCCCTCCGCCCGGCCAGCCTGGCGGAGTTCATCGGTCAGGCGAAGGTCCGGGAAACGCTCTCCATCGCGATCGCGGCGGCCCGCAAGCGGGGCGACGCGCTCGACCACCTGCTCTTCCATGGTCCTCCCGGGCTCGGCAAGACCACCCTGGCGCTCCTGCTCGCCTCCGAGATGGGGGTCGGCGTCAAGTTGACCTCCGGGCCGGTGCTGGAGAAGCCCGGAGACCTGGTGAGCATCCTCACCAACCTGAACGCCCGGGACATCCTCTTCATCGACGAGATCCATCGGCTGCGGCCCATCGTCGAGGAATTCCTCTACCCCGCCATGGAGGATTTCCGCGTCGAGATCCGGCTCTCCGACGGACCGGCCGCGCGCACCGTCACCATGCAGATCGAGCGCTTCACCCTGGTGGGCGCCACGACCCGCTTCGGGCTGCTCACGGAACCGATGCGCGCGCGTTTCGGGATGGTCGAGCGGCTCGACTTCTACGGGCCCGAGGAGCTGACCCGGGTGGTTCAGCGGAGCGCGGACATCCTGGGGGTGGATACGACGGAAGAGGGCACCTTCGAGCTGGCGCGTCGCGCTCGGGGCACCCCCCGGGTGGCCAACCGGCTGCTGCGGCGGCTGCGCGACTACGCCGAGGTGCGCGCCGACAGCGTGATCAGCGGCGAGGTCGCGCGCGCGGGGCTCCGGCTGCTCGAGGTGGACGAGTACGGGATGGACGAGATGGATGCGCGCGTGCTGCGCACCATCATCGAGAAGTTCGGCGGGGGCCCGGTGGGGCTGGCTTCGCTGGCGGTGGCGCTGAGCGAGGACGAGGGAACCCTGGAGGAGGTCTACGAGCCGTTTCTGATCCAGAACGGCTTTCTGGAGCGCACCCCGCGCGGGCGCAAGACCACGGAGCGCGCCCACCGGCGGTTCGGCCATCCATCGACCGGGAAGGAGGGGCGCTCGGACGCCGGACCGGGCGGAGACGGCCAGTCGTCGCTCTTCCGGTCATGAAGGCCGGACGCGACGCCACCCGGGACTTCGGCTATCACCTCCCCGAAGACCGCATCGCGCGCTACCCGGCAGCGCGGCGCGACCGGAGCCGCCTGCTGGTCGCGCCCGGCTCCGGGGGACCCTTCGAGCATCGGGTGTTCCGCGACCTTCCCGGCCTGATGCGGGCCGGCGACGTCCTGGTGGTGAACGAGTCGCGGGTGCTCCCCGTGCGCCTGCTGGGAGCCAAGCCGACGGGCGCGCGCGCCGAGGTGTTCCTGCTGCGGCCGCTGGGGGAGGAGCGCCCATCGGTCGCGGGTGGCAACGATGGGCGCGGGCGCCCCGCCGGCGGCCACATGTGGGAGGCGCTGGTGCGGCCCGGCGGCAAGCTCAAGCCCGGGCGCACGGTGGAGGTCGCCCCCGACCTGGTGGTCCACATCGTCGACTCGACCCCCGACCACGGCCGCATCGTGCGCGTCGAGACTCCGCTGCCGGTCGAGGAGGCGCTCGAGCGCTACGGCCGCGTGCCGCTCCCCCCCTACCTGCGCCGCCCGGACGAGCCGGTGGATCGCGCGCGTTACCAGACGGTGTACGCGCGCACGCCGGGCTCGGTGGCCGCCCCCACCGCGGGCCTCCATTTCACCCGCGAGCTCATGGATGCGCTGGAGGCGGGCGGGGTGCGCATCGCGTGCGTCACTCTGCACGTGGGGGTGGCGACCTTCCGCCCGGCGGGGCCTGACGGCGGCGACCCGCGCGGTCCCGGCGAGGAACGCTACCGCATCACGCGCGAGGCTGCGGCGCGGGTCGCCGCGGCGCGCGCGGGCGGGGGACGGGTGTGGGCGGTGGGCACCACGGTGGTGCGGACGCTTGAGAGCGCGGCCGACGGGACGGGCGGGGTGCGGGCGGGCGGCGGCACGACCGATCTCTTCATCCGCCCGCCCTTCGACTTCCGGGTCGTCGACGCCCTCATCACCAACTTCCACCTGCCCCACTCGACCCTGCTCATGCTGGTGGCCGCCTTCGCCGGCCATGAGCGCACCATGGACGCGTATCGCGAAGCCATCGACCAGGGGTATCGGTTCTACTCCTACGGCGACGCGATGGCGATTGCGTGAGCAACGACGTGGCTTCGGCCTTCTCGTTCGCCGTCGACGGCCGCGCCGACCACGCTCGTGCCGGGGTGTTCTCCACGCCCCACGGGAGCATCCAGACTCCCGCGTTCATGCCCGTCGGCACCCTCGCCAACGTGAAGATGCTGACCCCGGAGGAACTCCGGAACCTCGGCGCGCGCATGGTGCTGGCCAACACCTACCACCTCTACCTGCGTCCGGGGGCAGAGGTGGTGCGCGAGCTGGGGGGCCTCCACGCCTTCATGCGCTGGCCCGGTCCCATCCTGACCGACTCGGGCGGGTTTCAGGTCTTCTCCCTGAGCCGGATCAACCGCATCCACGACGACGGCGTCGTCTTCCAGAGCCACATCGACGGCTCCCGCCACCACTTCACGCCCGAGAGCGTCGTCGACGTCCAGCGGGCCCTGGGCGCCGACGTCATCATGGCGTTCGACGAATGTCCGCCCGGCGACGCCGGTCGGGCCTCGGTGGCGCGGGCCAACCGCCGCACCCTCGCCTGGCTGGAGCGGTGCGCGCGGCGCTTTCGGGCAACCAACACGGAGCAGGCGTCCGCTCAGGCTCTCTTCCCGGTCCTGCAGGGCGGCGTCTTCGCAGATCTGCGGCGTGCCTGCGCCGTCGACGCCCGTGGAATTGAGGACTGGCACGGCTTCGGGATCGGAGGGCTCAGCGTCGGGGAGAACAAGGAAGACATGTGGCGCATCCTGGAGCTGCTGGACGGCGAGCTGCCTGGCAGCCGTCCGCGCTACCTCATGGGGGTGGGGTATCCCGACGATCTGCTGGAAGCGATCGCGCGCGGATGCGATCTCTTCGACTGCGTGGCGCCCACCCGCAACGCGCGCCATGGAACCGCGTGGACCTCCCGCGAGGGCCAGGTGAACATGAAGGGCGCGCGCTTCCGGACCGACACGGATCCCCTCGACCCTGCCTGCACATGCTATACTTGCCGGCGGTTCGATCGTGCATACCTGCGCCATCTGCTGGTTGCGGGCGAGGGGCTGGCCCAGCGGCTGATCTCCATCCACAACCTGAGTTTTCTGGTGCAGCTGGCGAGCGAGGCCAGGCGCCGGATCATCGACGGCTCCTTCCCGCTGTGGCGCGCGGAATGGCTGCTCCGGTATCGTAGAGCGCGGACGAAGAAATAGAACATCAACCACCGGCCCCGGGCCGGCGCATCATCGGAGGAACGCATCTTGGCACTCTGGATCGCGATATCGGCCCAGCCGCTCCTGCCGTCACCTCTTCTGGGGGTGCCCCAGGGCGGGGGAGGCGGCTTCGTCTTCTTCATCCAGTTGATCGCGATCATCGCGATCTTCTACTTCCTGCTGATCAGGCCGCAGCGCAAGGAGCAGCAGCGTCACCGTGCAATGGTGGCGGCGCTCAAGAAGGGGGACCGGGTGGTGACCGCGGGCGGGATCGTGGGCAAGGTGATTCACGCCCAGGAACAGCACCTCACCATCGTGACTGCGGAAAACACCCGTCTCGTGATCGAGCGCTCGAAGATCGCGACGCTCACAAACCCGCGGGACTCGTAGCCGTATCGGGATGGCTCTGCGCAGGATCGAGCTGTACGGCAGCGAGGTTTTGCGGCGTCCGGCGGACCCGGTCGACGACGTCGATGACGAGGTGCGCGCGCTGGTGCGCGACATGTTCGAGACGATGTACGACGCCAAGGGCATCGGGCTGGCGGCGCCGCAGGTCGGCATCTCCCGGCGCGTCATCGTGCTGGACGTGGCGGAGGAGTCCGACGAGTCGAACCCCGTAGCGCTGGTGAATCCCCGGCTGGCGAGTTGGACGGCGAAGAAGGACAAGCAGACGGAGGGGTGCCTGAGCATCCCCGGGGTGGAGGCGGTCGTGCAACGCCCGGTATCGGTTGTGGTGGACGGCACGGACCCGGAGGGAAAGGGTGTGCGACTCGAGGCGGAGGGCCTGTTCGCGCGCGCCCTGCAGCACGAGATCGACCACCTGGACGGCGTGCTCTTCGTCGATCGGCTGAGTCCCCTCAAGCGGCAGCTGCTGCTCAAGAAGTGGAGGAAGCTGCAGGCCGAAGCCGCGGAGCCGTGAGGGTTCTCTTCTGGGGAACGGCGATCTTCGCCCTTCCCTCCCTCCGAAGCCTGGCCGATGCAGGCCATGAGATCGTGGGCGTGGTGACACAGCCCGACCGCCGGGCGGGCCGCGGACGGCGCCCGCGGCCCACGCCCGTGAAGGAAGCCGCCCTCGCCGCGGAATACCCGGTCTTCACCCCCGGGCGCCCGGGCCGCCCCGCCTTCCTGGCGCGCATGCGGGGCCTCCGGCCGGACCTCTCGGTGGTCGCCGCGTACGGGCACTTCCTGAGCCGCGAGGCGCTGGATCTCCCCGCCCTCGGGTCGATCAACGTGCACGCTTCCCTGCTCCCCGCACTGAGAGGCGCGGCCCCGGTGCACTGGGCCATCGCGCGCGGCCACCCGGTTACGGGAGTCACGATCATGCGCATGGTGAAAGCCATGGACGCCGGTCCCATCCTGCGGCAGGAAAGGACGGACATCCTCTCCGACGAGACCGCCGGCGAACTCTACGAGCGGCTGGCGCGGATGGGCGGCGGCGGGCTGGTGCGAGCCCTGGAGATGATGGACGCGGGCACGCTGGAGGAGCAGCCGCAGGACCACGCGCGGGCCACCTTCGCCCCCCGTCTCTCCCGACGCGACGCGCGGCTGCAGTGGGCTCGGCCCGCAGTGGAAGTGGCCCGCTGGATGCGCGCCATGGACCCGGCGCCCGGCGCGTGGAGCGAGCTGGAGGGCAGCCCCCTCAAGCTTTTTCGTCCGCGCGTGGTCCATGGCGGTGCCGCCACGGGACCAGAGGACCCGGAGCCCGGCACCGTGATCGGGGCGGACCCCGGCAAGGGGTTCCGCGTCGCGGCCGGGGAGGGCTCGGTAGAGGTGGGCGAGGTGCAGCCTGCCGGAAAAAGGCGCATGCCCGCGCGCGACTGGCTGCGGGGCCGGGCGGGCCGGGCGGGGCAGCGGTTGCGATGATACCCCCGCTGCACGTCGTCACCGACGACCGCATCCTGGCGAGATCGAGCTTTTCCGCGTCGGCCCTCGAGGTGCTGGAGGCGGGCGGCGCACGGGTCGCCCTCCACGTGCGCGGGCCGCGCACCTCGGGGCGCGCGCTCTATCGGGCCGCCGCCGGCCTCATCCGCCCGGCGCGCCGCAGCGGCGGCTGGCTGGTGGTCAACGATCGCGTGGACGTGGCCCTGGTGCTGGGCATCAGGCGCGTTCACCTGGGCGGCCGGTCGATGCCCGCGGCGGTTGCCCGCCGCCTTCTCGGAGCGGATGCCCATGTGGGCCGTTCGGTGCATTCGGCCGCCGAGGCCGGTGGGGATGACGGCCGGATCGATTATCTTCTTGCGGGAGCGGTGTTCGCGACGCCTTCCCATGCGGGGATCGCACCGGGCGGAATCGAAGTGGTGCGGGCCGTCAAGGCCGCAAGCCCGGCCCCCGTGGTGGGCATCGGAGGCATCACCGCCGGCCGGGCGCCACAGGTGCTCGCCGCCGGCGCCCGCGGAGTGGCGGTCATCCGCGCGGTGTGGGACGCACCATCGCCCGGGGATGGCGTGAGGCGTTTTCTGGACTCGTGGCCCGAGGAGTGACAACCACCGGAATGGACGGCAAGGTGACGATCCGCCTGAACGGAAAGGCGCGAGAGGTGGGCGCGGACATCACCGTGTCCGGCCTCCTCGACGAGTTGGGCCTGGTCCCCGGGATGGTGGTCGTCGAACGCAACCGGGAAATCCTCGCCCGCGAGAGCTACGCCACGGTGCGTCTGAGCGAGGGCGACCAACTGGAACTGGTTCACTTCGTGGGCGGCGGGTGATGCTTCCGGCGGCAGGGAGCCGCGGGGAGCGGAGTTGCGACCCCCGCCAGGCCGCCGAGCCTGATAACGCAGTAGACAACAATATATGTCAGTAGATACCAGTACCGGCGGACGGAGCCAAGAGGCGGTGATGTCGACACACGCGAGCGCCGACACCCCGTTCGTGGTCGGGGGCAGAGAGTTCCGCTCCCGCCTGATCGTGGGGACCGGCAAGTATCCCGACAACGAGACCATGGTGCGGGCCATCCGCGCCAGCGGCTCGGACATGGTGACGGTGGCGGTGCGGCGGATAGACCTCGACCGCACCCGCGAGGAAGGTATCCTGTACCATCTCGACCCCGGCGAGTTCTTCCTCCTGGCCAACACCGCGGGCTGCTACACCGCCGCGGACGCAATCCGCTATGCGAGGCTGGCCCGCGCCGCGGGGTTCAACGAGTGGCTGAAGCTGGAGGTGATCGGTGACGAGACCACCCTGCTCCCGGACACGCAGGCGACCCTCGACGCCGCCCGGGTGCTCGTGGCGGAAGGGTTCAAGGTGATGGCCTACACCAACGAGGACCTCATCACCGCCCTTCGGCTGGAGGATGCGGGGTGCGTGGCGGTGATGCCCCTCGCGAGCCCCATCGGGAGCGGCCTCGGGCTGCTCAACCCGTACTACGTGCGCGCGATCAAGGAGCGCTGCGAGGTCCCGATTATCGTGGACGCCGGGGTGGGCACCGCCTCGGATGCCTGCCTCACCATGGAGCAGGGGGTGGACGGGGTGCTCATGAACACCGCCATCGCGGCGGCCCGCGATCCCGTGCGCATGGCGGCCGCGATGCGCGAGGCGGTGGTCGCGGGCCGGCTCGCCTACCTGGCAGGCCGCATGCCCACGCGCGAGGTGGCGGTCCCCTCCTCGCCCCCGCTGCCGGAGTAGCACGCGCGAGCGGCGAATGGGCGCGGACGGATCGCGCGACGCCAGAAGAGTCGCGTTCCGGGTGCTCGCCGCCTGCACCCGGGGCCAGCGTCTGGATCGCGCTCTGGACACGCGCGCCGGCGCCCTGTCGCCCCGCGACCGGCACTGGGTGCACGCCCTCGCTTACGGGGTGGCGCGGCTGCGCGGCCGCCTGGACTACACGATCGCGCTGCACGCGCGCCGGGGACCTGAGCGGCTCGATGCGGCGGTCCTCGACCTGCTGCGCATGGGCGCGTACCAACTGCACTACATGGAGGGCGTGCCCACGTACGCGGCGGTGTCGTCCACAGTGGAGCTCGCGCGCGCGGCCGGTGCCGGAAGGGCTGCAGGACTGATCAACGCCGTTCTGCGCGCCTCGGCACGCGAGGGATCGCCCGCGGACGCCTTCCCCAACCGCGAGACCGACCTCGAGGACCATCTCACGCACTGGCACTCCCATCCCCGGTGGCTGGTGCGACGCTGGCTCGCGCGCTGGGGGGCGACCGCCACCGAGGCGCTCCTGAGGCATGACAACGGTGTGCCAGGGCTCTTCTTCCGCCCCGTGGGCATCGAACCCGAACCCGCCCTCAAGCGGTTGCGGGCCGCCGGCCTGACCGCAACCGCAGCCGGGCTCGGCTCCGGTTGCCTGCGTCTCGCGGCCGGGACCGACCCGGCGCGCGTGCTCGGGGCCGTCCCCGGCGTCATCCAGGACCCCGGCGCCGCGCTGGTGGCGCGCTACGCCGACCCACCTCCGGGCGCCCTCGTGGCCGATCTGTGCGCCGCACCCGGGGGCAAGGCGCTGGTGCTATCGGAACGCGCAGGGTACGTGCTGGCAGCCGACCTTTCCCCGCCCCGCCTGAAGCTCGTGACCGGGTCCGCCCTGCGCCTCGGAGCCCGCGTGGGCGCCGTGGTCGCGGACGCCGGTGCCGCACCCGTGCGCCGGGCCGACCTCGTCCTGGTGGATGCGCCGTGCACCGGCACGGGTACCCTGGCCCGCCGTCCCGACGTCAGATGGCGCCTGACGGAGACGGATCCCGCGAGGCTGGCCGGCGTCCAGTCCCGGCTCCTCGCGGGTGCATCCCGGGCCGTTCCCGCCGGGGGACTTCTGGTGTACTCCACGTGTACATTGGAGCCAGAGGAAAACGTCGACGTCGTGGAGGGATTCCTGAGCCGGCACCCCGAATTCCGCCGGGAAGCTCCCGAAGACATGGATCCGGAGGTCATGGACGATCGCGGTCACCTGTGCGTCCTGCCGCAGAGCACCGGTTTCGACGGCGCGTTCGCGGCGCGCATGCGGAGAATCCGATGAGGCTGGGAAGCTCGATTGGTCGGCGCAGGCCCGCCCGTGGCGGCGGTCGCAAGCGCCGTTCGACGAAAAGGAAGAGACGCGCAAGCTCCCGCGGAAGGCGTCCGGCCGGAGTCCTCGGGCGCGTGCTGCGCGGCGCGGTTCTGCTGGGCGTGATGTTCGTTGGCGGCTACGTGGCCGCCACTCGGGTCGTATTCCCGGTGCCCGCTCCGCCTCCGGACCTGCTGAGCGTGCCCGATCTGACCGGACTCGACCTCCAGGTCGCCGCTGCCCGCGCCGCAGGGGCGGGACTCGGGCTGGGCGCAGTCGACTCGATGTACCACCCCTCCGCCGCCACCGGCTCCATCCTGGGCCAGACCCCGCTGCCCGGCCAGCTCGCCCTTCCCGGAGCGGCCATCGAATTCGCCATCAGCCTGGGTCCGGAGCATCGCGCCGTTCCCGACGTGATCGGCCAGCACGAACGGAGGGCGCGCGTCCTCCTCGGAGCGAACGGGTTCACGGTCGCCGTGGACTCCCTGGAGGACGCGGAGCCCGCCGGCGAAGTGGTCGCCATGGAACCGGAGGCGGGAACCGCCGTGGCCCTGCCTTTCGAAGTGCGGCTCGCGATCAGCCTGGGGCCGCCGGTGGTGGAAATGCCGATCCTCCTCGGACTGAGCGAGGAGGAAGCCTTCCTCCTGCTCGACTCCCTCGGGCTCTTCGTCACCGAGATCGAAATGGACGCGCTCACGAGTTTGGAGCCGGCCGTGGTAATCGAGCAGGATCCGGCGGCGGCGAGCACCGTGGAGGTGGGGTCCGAAGTGCGGCTGGTGATCGGCGACCGCGCGCTGCTGCCGGGCGGCCTCCCCCGGCCCGACACAGCCGGAAACGCAGGAACAATCACCATGGGTGCGAACATGATAAGGGTGATATCGTTACAGGTTCGATCCGCTGGTTCCGAGAGGCCGTCGACATGACCCACAGACCTTCGCGCATTCCGTATCTGGTGGCCGTGCTGGGGGCCGGTGCGCTCGTCCTCATGGCCTGGGCGGGCCGGGGACGGTTTCAGCCGGTAGGCCTGGGGGCCGACGCCCCGGCCTTCACGATCTCCGACCTCCAGGGGACCCCCGTCTCCCTCGAGGATCACCGCGGCCGGGTGGTGCTGGTCAACATCTGGGCCACCTGGTGCGGCCCCTGCATCGTGGAGATGCCCTCGATGCAGCGCCTGTACGAACAGCTCGACGGCCAGCCCTTCGATATCCTCGCCGTAAGCGTGGATGCGGCGCAGGGCGAGCGCGATGAAGCCGGCAATCCCGGCGGCGACGTGGGCCTGTTCGCCCGCGAGCACGGGCTCACCTTCACGATCCTGCACGACGCGTCCGGGCGGATCAGGCAGACCTACCGAACCACTGGGGTCCCCGAGTCCTTCCTGATCGGCAAGGACGGGGTCATCTACAAGAAGATCGCGGGAGCAACCGAGTGGGATTCCCCGGAAAACCTCGAACTGATCCAGAGGCTGCTGGCAAGCTGAAGCTGCCCTGGCAGGCATCCGAGTCGGGGCGCAACTCGACTCCGATGCTTGCCGCGCTTGCGCTTGCTGTCGTTCTGTGGGTCGTCGTGCAGATGGAGCAGCCGGAGCGCCGGGCCTTCGACGGCGTGCCGGTGCGCGTGCAGCTGAACGATCCACAGTGGGCGGTCTCGGGTACCCCGACGCCCTCCAGCGCGACGGTTCGGCTGGCGGGCACGGCCCGTCAACTCCTGCGCCTCGCCGGGAACCAGCCTTCGATCATGGTCCCCGTGGATGCGGTGGGCTCCGCCGACACGTCCCTGGTGATCGATCGCAACTGGGTGCGCCTGCAGGGCATCGAGGGAGTGGTCGTCGAGGCCGTGGAGCCGGCCGCGGTCGCCATCGCCTTCGAACCCATGGTGGCGGTGGAGGTGCCCGTCGCCCCCACCGTGGTCGGCGTCCCGCGTGACGAGTTGACGTTGGCCGCGCCCCCCACCGCCTCCCCCGCGACCATTCGCGTAATCGGGCCGGCAAGCCGGGTCGCGGAGCTCAGCACGATTCGCCTCGATCCCGTGGACCTGTCGCGCATCGCGGGGTCGCAGGTGGTTCGCGTGGGCGTCGGCAACGGCATTTCGGGCGAGTTGATCAGCTTCTCGCCGGACACGGTCGAAGTGCGGGTCGAGCTGGTCGGCAGAGAGGGGTCCGAGGGGCGGTGAGCGATCTCCTCGTTCTCGGCATCGAGACCAGTTGCGACGAAACCTCCGCGGCCGTGCTCCATGGCGCGCACGATCTGCGCTCACACGTGATCCTCTCCCAGGACATGCACGCCGTCTACGGCGGCGTGGTTCCGGAGCTCGCCGCCCGGGCTCATCTGCAGGTGGTCGACGATGTCGTTGGCCGTGCGCTGGACGACGCCGGATGCATGCTGGCGGAACTCGACGGCATCGGCGTGACTGCCGGCCCCGGGCTGATCGGAGCCCTGCTGGTGGGGGTGTGCTGGGCGAAGGCGGCCGCCTACGCGTCGGGGGTCCCCGTCGTGGGCGTGCATCACATGGAGGCCCACCTGTTCGCCCCCCACATCGAGGATCCCGGCGCGGAGCCACCCTTCGTGGCGCTTCTGGTCTCCGGGGGACACACGCTGCTCCTCCACGCGACCGCCTGGGGCGAGTACCGGCTGCTGGGCCGCACCCGCGACGACGCTGCGGGGGAAGCGTTCGACAAGGTGGCGCGTCTGCTCGGGCTGCCCTATCCGGGCGGAGCCCCGCTCGAGGCGCTTGCGACCGAGGGGGACCCGGCCCGGTACTCGTTCCCGCGGCCACTGCTCGCATCCTCCGGAAAGCCGGGCGCGACGGAGGCGCTGGACTTCTCGTTCAGCGGGCTCAAGACCGCGGTCGCGACCCAGGTTGCCGAACTCGAGGCCAACGGCGGCCTCGACGCGGAGCGCGCCCACGTGGCCGCATCCTTTCAGGCCGCGGTCAACGACGTCCTTGCGACCCGCGCGACGCAGGCGGTGGAACGCACGGGGACCGACAGGATCCTGGTGGCCGGGGGTGTGTCGGCAAACAGCGCCTTGCGCCGCGAGTTGCGCCGGCGGCATCCCCCCGAGGTCGAGCTCTTTCACGCGACTCCCCGGTTGTCTGTGGACAACGGGGCCATGGTCGCCCGCACAGCGGCTTTTCGCCTGCTCCTGGGGGAGAGTTCGGACCTGGACCTCTCGGCCGACGCTTCGCTCCCGTTCCCCGGGCTGCGCGAATGACTCCCGACGCTCTCGAAACCATCCGCGGAGCGGCATGCCCGAATCCCGTGCGCGCCGGCCCGACCCCACCCTGAACCCCCTGGCTACCCGTGTATCCAATCCTCTTCCGCTTTCCCGAATGGGTGCCGGTGCTCGGCGGAGAGCCGGTCACCTCCTTCGGGGTCATGCTCTTCCTGGCCTTCCTGGCGGCCGGCTACCTGTTGCGCGCACGGATGAGCGAGACCGGCATCCATCCCGACCGCGCCTGGGACCTCGTGTTCGCCGCGGTGATCGGGGGAATCATCGGAGCCAAGCTGTACTACGTGTTTCTCAACTTCCCCAGGCTCGTCGAGAATCCGCGGTTCCTGTTCGCGCGCGGCGGGCTGGTGTGGTACGGGGGCTTCCTCGGCGGAACCGCGGCCGTCCTGTACCAGATGAAGCGGCTCGGCCTGCCCGTGCGCCAGACGCTCGATCTGACCGCCCCGTCGATGGCGATGGCGTACGCGGTGGGGCGACTCGGGTGCTTCCTGGTCGGGGACGACTACGGCCGCCCGACGGCCTCGTGGGTGGGAATCCGCTTTCCGCAGGGTTCACCCCCCAGTTCGGTGGACAACCTGGCCCGCTTCGGGATCGAAACGGATCCGGCTCTGGTGGAAGCCTACGGACAGATCGTGCCGGTACATCCCACGCAGTTGTACGAGATCGCCATGGCGCTGGCGATCTTCGCGATCGTCTGGCGTCTGCGGCACGGCGCGCATCCTCCCGGCTGGGTGTTTGCGCTGTGGCTGGCGCTGGCCTCGGCGGCCCGCTTTCTGGTCGAATTCGTGCGCGCCAAGGACGACCGCTTCCTGGGCAGCCTGACCATCGCGCAGGTCATCAGCCTCCTGCTGATCGCGGCGGCGGCGGCGGCGATGGTCCGTCTCGCGTCCCGGAACGGTGGGCCGCGCCCGAAGAAGGCGAGGGCGCCGTGAGCCATCCCGGCCGCGCATTCACCATACTTCACGGCTCGGACCTGCACTTCGGGCGGCCGCACGCGCCTGCGGCCGCCGCCGACTTCCTCACGTTGGCGCACTCCGTCTCGCCCGACCTGATCGCGCTCTCGGGCGACTTCACGCAGCGTGCCAAGAACCGCGAATACGAGGCGGCGGCCGCCTACCTGAAGCGCCTTCCCCAGGTCCCGCTTGTGGTCACGCCCGGCAACCACGACGTGCCCCTGTACCGCCTGTGGGAGCGCGCCTTCGCACCCTTCCGCAACTACCGCCGCTGGATCGCGGACGAACTCGACACCGAACACGACCTCGGCGGAGCGGTCGTGGTCGCGCTCAACACCACCACGCCCGACCGCACCATCGTGAACGGCAACGTGGCCGACGAACAGCTGGAACGTGCGGCGGCGGCGTTCGCCCGGGCCGGAAACGGGGGCCTGCGCGCGCTGGTGGTGCACCACGCGCTGGTCGGAGCGCCCGAAGGGGATCTCATCGCTGCCCTCCCCCGCGCCCGCCGCATCGTCGCCCGGCTGGCCGAAATGGGCGTGGAGCTGGTGCTGTTCGGCCACCTTCATCGCGCTTTCATCTCGGTGGGCGTTCCGAGCGGTCCGTCGACGAATGGATCGGGGGAGGCGGATTCGCCCGTGCTGCTGGTATGCAGCGGCACCACGGCGTCCGACCGGGGGCGCGGAAGGGAGAAGGGCAAGAACAGCTGCAACCTTGTGCGGGTGACGAACGACAGGATCGCGGTGACCCGGTATCTGCGCTCCTCCCTGGAGGATGGCTTCCGGCCGGTCGCGCGCGACACCTTCCCCCGCCACGACTTCGCACAGCCACCGTCGCCAGGTACCGCGGGCAGCGCGTGACCGGCAGTCTGCGCGCGCACCCCGGGCGGCGATGCGCCGGGACGGTCCTCGCCCTCCTTCCCGCCCTGCTCGCTACCACAGTCCCCGTGTCGGCGGTCCAGGGGGAACTGGAAGAGGTCACCACGCTTCGCTTCGAGGGCAACGACGTCTTCTCCGATCGCGCGCTGGGCGCTTCCATCATGACGCGGTCGACCGACTGCCGGCACTGGCTGCTCTCCGTCTTCTGCTGGTCGGGAAGCTCTTTCGCCATCGACGAGCACTTCCTGGGTCCGCGCGAATTCGAACGCGACGTGGTGCGCCTGCGGCTCTTCTACTACCGGCACGGATACCGGGAGGCGCTTATCGAACCGAGTCTCGACCGGAACGGCGACGGGGTTGGGATCACGTTCCATATCGAGGAAGGAAGGCCGGTGCTCATCGATTCCCTGGCCTTCAACGGGCTCGATCCGCCCGGCGACCTGGATCTCCTCGACGATCTGCCGGTGGGCGCGGGAGATCCGCTCGACCAGCTGGTGCTGGGGGCGGCCCGTGATTCGCTCACCATCCGGTTGCGCAACGCCGGGTACGCCCACGCCGAAGTCCTGCTCGACATCCTCATTCCGGCCGCGCAGCCGTACGGCGCGCGGGTCAACTTCGATGTCTTCAAGGGAGCTCCGGCACGCTTCGGGGCCATCTCGATCGAGGGAAACGAAAGGGTGGACCAGGGCGTCATACTGGGCATGATTCCCTTCCGCGAAGGCAGCACCTACGACGCCGACCTCGTCTTCCAGGCGCGGCGCAACCTCTATGGCATGGAGGTCTTCAGCAATGTCGCGGTAACGGAGGAACTGGACGCGCAGCCGGACAGCGTAATCCCCGTATCGATCACGGTCGTCGAGGGCGACATTCACCGATACCGCGCGGGAGGCGGCTGGAGCACGGCCGACTGCGTGAACGGAGAAGCCAGCTGGACCAGCCGGAATTTCTCCGGGGGCGGACGCCGGCTGCAGTTCCTCGGACGGCTCTCGAACATCCTGAACTCCCCGCTCAACTCGACGCTCTGCCGCGATGCCGGCACCGGTCCCTACGGGCGCTACAACTGGTCGCTCTCGGCCCAGTTCTCCCAGCCCCGTCTCTTCTCGCTGCGCACCACTTTCGCCGCCAATGTGTTCTGGGAGCGGCAGAGTCTGCCCGACCTCTTCGTCCGCCAGAGCCTGGGCGTCGATCTCTCCGTCACCCGGGGAGGCGCGCAGGGGCGTGCGCAGACGATCTTCTTCCAGCCCACAACGGGGAAGCTGGACGCGGCGGACATCTTCTTCTGCTCCAGCTTCCTGGTATGCGACTTCGAGGGCATCGAGGTGCTCCAGCGCAGCAACTGGCTGTCGCCCGTGGGAATCCGCCTCGCGCACGAGGAAATCGGCCAGGGCATCGGTGCCGCCGCGAGATACTCGCTGATCGCCGAGATCGAGCACGCATCCCGCCTGACCGGATCCGACTTCGCCTACAACCTGGCCGTGGGCGAGGCATCCGGAACCCGCGAATTCCTGGAAGGCTGGGTGCTGGCCGGGCGGGTACGCGGGGGATGGCTGGGCGCCGGAGGATTCGGAGCACTGGGCCGGGACGTCGGCTCCGAGATCGCGCACCCGCAGAAGCGGTTCTATTCGGGGGGCGCCACCTCGGTGCGCGGCTTCGCCCACAATCAGTTGGGCCCGCGCGTGCTGTTCGTGGACGTGGAAACGTTGCTGGCCCCCGGAGACGGCGGCCCGGCGCCCTGTACCCCGGACCAGATCATCGACTTCACCTGCGATCCGCGCACCCTTGGTGACGACCGCTTTACGTCCAATCCCACCGGAGGCAGCCGGCTGCTCGAGGGCAACGTCGAGGTACGCTTTCCGCTCAGTTCCGCAGACTGGCAGGGAACCCTGTTTCTCGACTTCGGCCAGGTCTGGTCCGACGACAGCTCCCGGGATCTCGCGCGCCTCGAATGGACCCCGGGGATGGGCGTCCGTTACTTCACCGCCATCGGTCCTCTGCGACTGGACGTGGCGTACCGGCTGAGCGGGGGCGAGGAACAGCGCGTCCTGACCTCGGGGATCCGGCCCTACCATTCCGACGTCGATCACGACGAGGCAAAGCTGGCCGCGGCGCCCGACTTCGTTCGCTCGGGCCGGCTCGAGATCCTTCCGCACCCGGTACTGTACGGCGAATCCGCGGATTGGTCGCTGAGCCGGCTTCAGCTTCACCTCTCCCTGGGACAGGTCTTCTGATGTCCGGCGCAGGCCCCGCAGCGGAAACCGAAACGGGATCCGGCGTCCGCCGCGCCCGCGGCGGGCGGGTTCTGCTGATCGGGTGCCTTTCGCTGGCCGCGCTCCTGTGTGCGGCGACGGTGGCGCTGGTGTACACCCGGCCGGGCCAGCGCATCGTTGTGGGGGAAGTCCTCCGCCGGGCGTCGGCACGGCTGAGCGCCGACGTCGCGGTCTCGGGAATCCGCTCCGCGAACCTGCTCGCCGGGGTCACCCTGTCCGGCGTCACGATCGCCGAAGCGGGAAGACCCGCCGCGTTCGTTGCGGACTCGATCCGCGTTCGCTATTCGCTCCGGAGCCTGTTCGGCGGGGAGTTGGCGCTAGCCGGGCTGGAGCTGTGGAATCCCTTGCTGACGGTCGAGCGCGGTCCCGGCGAGGACGAGTCGAACTGGAGCCGCATCCTCGCGGATCCGCGGGAAGCGGCCACCGCGCTCAACCTCCAGTCCGGGCCCGAGGACGAGGAACCCGGCCTGGTCCTGCGCGACGTCGCGGTCTTCGACGGCGACGTCATCGTGCGGGTGGACACGGACGCGCCTCCGGGACGCACGGGGGGTGTGCCGGCGGCGGGCGGCGGCGGCTTCGTGGGCGAACAGCGCTTCAGCCGTATCCGCGGGCGGCTGCGGGGGGCGGAATTCGGGGCGGAGCAGACCGCCCTCGACGTGTTCGCGTTGTCCCTGCAGGGGAGCGTGACCGAAGAACCATTCGAGCTGGCCGACCTTCGCGGGCAGATCCTCGTGGGAGAGGACGGACTCTCCTTCGACGCCGAACGTCTCTGGCTCCCCGAGACCGAAATGTCGGGAACGGGCACGGTCGCCTGGGACGGGGACCTGCGCATCGACGCAAGCCTGAGCGCTCCGGTTGCGGCGCTCGAGGACATTCACTGGCTGGTTCCGGGGCTGCCTCCGGCCCGCGGGTCCCTGGAACTGGGCCTCGGTCTGAGGCCGGGGTTGACGTCGCTCGCCTTCTCCTCCCTCGATCTTGCCACCGCCGACGGGGGACTCGAGGGTAGCCTCACCCTGACCATCACGCCGGATTCCTTGCTTCTGGACGGTGACCTCGGCCTGCAGGAGCTGAGTGCCGCCGCGTTCGATCCGTGGCTGACCTCGCCGCTCCCGTGGCGGGGTGCGCTCGCCGGCAGCCTGCGCTTCCAGGGCGGGCCGGAGGATCTGGAGGTTTCCGGCGACCTCGAGACGGTCGCGACCGCCCCGGCCGACGCCACTTCCCGGTTTGAATTCGGGGGTCGGGTGCACGTCGGGCCGAACCCCGGCGTGACCGGCTTTTCGCTCACGTCGATGCCGTTCCAGTACAGCCTGCTGGGCGAATTGGACGAGCCCGTCGCCATCGGAGGCTTGGGCTCGCTCCGCATTGAGGCAGAAGGACGCCTGTCGGACGGAATCGACTTCGTCGCGTCGGCGGCGCATGCGGCTGCGGGGCTCCCGCAGTCGGACGTGACCGTCAGCGGCACGATCGGACACGGGGACGGCGCAACGTTCGTGGACCTGTCCGGCGACCTCCAGCCGCTGTCGTTCACCGCACTGGGCGCGTTCTTCCCGTCCCTGCCGGTTACCGGCGAGGTCACCGGCGGCGTGAGCGCCCGCGGACCCCTCGCCGACCTCGAGGTCGAACTCGACCTCGAGACCCCCGCAGGGCCTCTGGCCATGAACGCGCGCCTCGATGCGCGCGACATCGGCCGCAGCTACCAGGCCGAGACCGAGGTGCGCGACTTCCACCTTTCGCGCATCGTGCCCGAACTGCCGGAACCCACGATCGTGACCGGCGGCGTGTTCGTGGACGGTCGCGGGCTCCAGCCCGACTCGGTCGTAGCCGACGTGCGAGTTCGCATCGCTTCCGCTGCGGTCGGGGTCGTTGCCGTGGACTCGGCGAGGTCCGCGTTTCGCCTGGAAGCGGGCGCGGCCACCCTGGACACGCTGCACGCCGTGACCAGCCTGGGCACTCTGGACGCATCCGGGGACCTGGGTCTCGCGGAGGGCCTCCCGCCCGGAGAGGTCCGCATCGCTTTCGCCAGCGAATCGCTGGACGGCCTGAGGCCCTTCTTCATGGCGGGTCCGATCATCGCGGCCGACACGCTGTCGCGCCTGGAGATCGAGTTGCTGCGCCTCGAGGGAATCGATCCCGACACCCTTCCCCTGCTGAGGGAGGTCGAGGTCGATGGGCGTGTCTCGGCCGAAGCCACCCTGCGCGGCGCGGTCGACAGGTTCACGGCGGAGGGCATCGTGACCATCGATGGCTTTCGCTTTCGCGAGAACGCGATCAGCCGGGCCGAACTGGACGTCCGGATCGACGGTCTGCCGGGGACCGACGGGCGGCTCATCGCCTCCATCCTCACCGACTCCTTCGCGGTTGAAGGCAGAGATTTCGCCTCCGCCGCCATCGACCTGGATCTTTCCCGATCCGAGGGCCGGCTGCGCGCCGACCTGCAGCGCTCGGCCGAAGAGAGCTACCAGACGCGCGCCACCTACCAGGCGGACGCAACCAGCGGAATACTCCACCTCGACGAGCTCACCACCCGCTTCGCCGGCGGCCGCTGGAATCTGGGCGGGCCGGCGCGCCTCCTGTGGGACGGCGAGCGTTTCGTGGTCGACGACTTCAGCTTCACGCGTCCCGGCGTGGGCGGCATGAGGATTGAAGCCGACGGCGTCATCCCGCGCGGCCCAGGCTCGGCGGACTTCGAGCTGGTGGTGCGGAGCCTCCCACTGGAGCGCCTGACCCACGTGGCGCGGCTGACCGGCCTGGAGGAAGACAACCTTCGCGGAGTGGTAAGCCTCGACCTGCAGGTATCCGGGACCGGAGACGACCCTGGAATGGAGGCCTCCTTCCAGGCCGACGGCCTGGGATACGGCAACGTGGACCTCACCCGGGTAGCGGGCGACCTCGAGTACCTGGACCGCCGGATCACCGGTGACGTCGAGGCGTGGAGCCAGGAAGCCCAGGTCCTGTCCGCCCGCGGCTCCCTGGCCGCGGCGCTGGAACTCGGGCGGGCGCCCGAACGCTTCCCCGACGAACCCATGGACATCGCGGTCGTCGCACGCGCGTTCCCGCTTGCGGTCGTTTCGCGCGTCGTTCCCGGCCTCGAGGACGTCGAGGGCGTGGTTGATGGAGAACTGCGTCTCACCGGTCCCCCGGCTAACATTCGCACGAACGGCGGACTGTCTCTGGCCGGAGGCGCCCTCGCACTGCCGGAACTGGGGGTCCGGTACACGGATGTGGAGGCCGTGCTGGGGTTCACCGAGGACGCCCGCGCCACGCTCTCGGGCAGTCTGCGTTCCGGTGGCCTCGCCACGGTGAACGGATCGCTGCACCTGCGCCCCCTGCGCGACCCGGCGCTCGACCTCGCCAT
Source organism: Gammaproteobacteria bacterium (assembly GCA_028819075.1). Classification (NCBI taxonomy): domain Bacteria; kingdom Pseudomonadati; phylum Pseudomonadota; class Gammaproteobacteria; species Gammaproteobacteria bacterium. Next base: position 28,602 of record JAPPMM010000049.1, on the reverse strand, counting down.
CGACGGAACCAGCTTCAGGGCGGTCAACCGCTACGACATCGAGGGAGTGGTCAGCGGGCAGTTGCGGCTGACCGGAAACTACCGCAGCCCGATCGTGCAGGGGGACCTGGACGTCGAACAAGGGACCCTCTACCTCGACGAGTTCGCGCGCTACCAGACCATCGTCGACCTGGCGGACACCACCTTCTTCGCCGCCGTGGATACCACCCTGGCCGGGGTGCTGCCCATCATCGAGGCCGGACAGAACCCGTTCCTCGACAATCTGGTCGCGGAGATCGCACTGAGTGTGGAGAGCGACAGCTGGCTGCGCAGCCGCCAGATCGACATGGAGATCGACGGCGGCCTCGAGCTGGAGTACGACCGTGGGGCACGCCGCTTCGTGGCGGTCGGGGAGCTCGCGGCCATCCGGGGATCCTACAACTACTTCGGCCGCCGCTTCGTGGTGCAGGAGGGAACCCTCGAGTTCATCGGCATTCCCGGCGTCAACCCGAACCTGGACATCCAGGCGGTGGCCCGCCTGCGTGCCGGGGACAGCCCGCTCAACGTGATCGCCAACGTGGGCGGCACCCTGGTGGCTCCCTCGGTGTCGCTCACCAGCGACGCGGCCGCGCCCATCGAGGAACCGGAACTCGTCAGCTACCTGGTGTTCGGCCGGCCCCCGGCACTGCTGGGCTCCGGCGAGTCGTCACTGCTGGGCGGGGCGATCATCACCGATGGCCTGTCGCTCGGCCTGGGTCGGCTGGCAGACGAGTTCCAGGAGGCCGTCGCGCAGGAGATCGGCTTCGTGGACTACTTCGCCATCTCCAACCAGCGGGCCACGCAGCGCCTTGGCCCCAATCCCAGCCTGCTGGGCACCCTCGCCTCCACGCAGATCGAGTTCGGCCGCTATCTGTGGGACGATGTCTTCCTGTCCGTCGACCTGGCTCCGGTCGGGACCACCACCCAGACGCGCACCCGAATCCCCAACGCGCGCCTGGAGTGGCGCTTCGCCGACCTGTGGGGCTTCGAGAGTTTCGCCGAGGACCCGCTCCTGCGCCGGGGCGTGCTCGGGGTCCAGCAGAGCGGCCCGACCTACGCACATTCGCTGGGGCTGTTCATCTATCGCGAGTGGGGCCGATGACCGGCGACACGCTCATCATCCGGGGAGCGCGCGAGCACAACCTCCGCAACATCAACCTCAAGCTCCCCCGCGAACGTATCGTCGTCATCACCGGCCTGTCCGGATCGGGGAAATCATCGCTCGCGTTCGACACGATCTACGCCGAGGGACAACGGCGCTACGTGGAATCGCTTTCCGCCTACGCCCGTCAGTTCCTGGGCCTGATGGAGAAGCCCGACGTCGACTCCATCGAGGGGCTGTCGCCGGCGATCTCCATCGAGCAGAAGACGGTGAACCGAAACCCGCGGTCGACGGTGGGCACGGTCACCGAGATCTACGACTACCTGCGCCTGCTGTGGGCGCGCGCGGGCACCCCGCACTGTCCGGAGTGCGGCCGGCCCGTCCTGCGCCAGAGCGCCACCCAGATCGTGGAACAGCTTCTGGAACGGCAGGCGGGCAGGCAGGTCGAGGTCCTCGCTCCCCTGGTGCGGGGGCGCAAGGGCGAGTTCCGGGAGCTGTTCGAACGGGCGCGCCGCACCGGCTTCGTGCGGGCGCTCGTCGATGGCCAGGTCTACGACCTTTCTCATCCTCCCGCGCTAAATCGGTACGAGAACCACGATATCGCCATCGTCGTCGACCGCCTCACGGTGCGCGACTCCGACCGCGGCCGCCTCGCCGACTCGATCGAAACCGCCCTCTCGACGGCCGAGGGCGTCGCAGGGGTGCGGGTGCGCGGAGAAGACGATCCCCTGCTCTTCAGTGAGCAGTATGCGTGCGTGGAGTGCGGCACCAACCTGCCGGAGCTGGAACCGCGCCAGTTCTCCTTCAACTCCCCCTTTGGCGCGTGCGAGGACTGCGGCGGGCTGGGGACGCGGCGGGAGGTCAACCCGCAACTCCTGCTCGGCGACCCCGGGCTCTCGGTCATGGAGGGGGTGGTGCTTCCCTGGGGGGATCCCGCCGGACATCTGCGCCGCTCGGTGATCCCCGGGCTGGCGGCCGCCTACGAGTTCGACCCGCGCGAGCCCTGGAACACCCTGGACCCCGAGGTCCACCAGGGCATCCTGTGGGGTTCGGCTCCCATGAAGATCCGCTTCCCCTACCGGTCGGCGGGATCCGCGGGATACTACGAGGACGTCTGGGAGGGCGTGGTCGCCAGCGTCGAGCGGCGCTACCGGGAGACCGGATCGGACTACGTGCGCGGCCAGCTCGAGTCCTACATGTCGGTGCTGCCGTGCAAGGCGTGCGACGGGACGCGCCTCGGCCCCCGCTCCCGGGCCGTGACCCTGGGCGGCCGCTCCATCGGCCGGGTGATCGAGCTGCCCATCTCGGAGTGCCTGGCCTTCGTGCGCTCGCTCCCGGTGGCCGGCCGCCTGCGCTCCGACACCCTCGCGCAGGCTCCCGGCCCGCCGCTCCCGGCCGAAATCGCCGGTCCGATCCTCAAGGAGGTCGAGAACCGCCTCCGCTTCCTGACCGCCGTGGGCCTCGACTACCTCAGCCTGGGCCGCTCGGCCGACACCCTCTCCGGGGGGGAGGCGCAGCGCATCCGCCTGGCGACCCAGATCGGCAGCGGCCTGGTGGGCGTGCTCTACATCCTGGATGAACCGTCGATCGGCCTGCATCCACGCGACAACCACGGCCTGCTCGACACGCTCCGCTCGCTGCGCGACCTGGGCAACACCGTGCTGGTGGTGGAACACGACGAGGACACCATCCTCGCCGCCGACCACGTCGTCGACCTGGGTCCGGGGGCCGGCCGTCAGGGGGGCGAGGTGGTGGCCGCGGGGACGGTGCAGGAGGTCGTCAACCATCCGCGCTCGCTCACCGGCGCGTACCTGCGCGGCGCGCGCGAAATACCCGTGCCGGCCCGGCGCCGGCCCGCCGACCCCGAGCGTCGGCTCGTGGTTGAGGGCGCGCGCCAGCACAACCTGCGCGACCTGGCGGTAGGGTTTCCCCTGGGGTGTTTCATCGCGGTCACCGGGGTCAGCGGGTCGGGCAAGTCCACCCTGGTGAACCATACCCTGTACCGCGCCCTGGCGCGCCGCTTCTACCGGTCCGTGGCCCTCCCCGGAAATCACGACGAGGTGCACGGCGCCGAGCTGATCGACAAGGTCATCGAGGTGAACCAGTCGCCCATCGGACGGACGCCGCGCTCCAATCCCGCGACCTACACCGGCCTCTTCACCCCCATCCGCCAACTTTTCGCGAGCCTACCCGAGTCACAGGTGCGAGGCTACGGTCCGGGCCGTTTCTCGTTCAACGTCAAGGGAGGCAGATGCGAATCGTGCAAGGGCGACGGGCTAGTGAAGATCGAGATGCACTTCCTGCCCGACGTCTACGTGCCGTGCGACGTATGCCGGGGCCGGCGCTACAATCGCGAGACCCTCGACATCGCCTACAAGGGCCGGAACATCGCCGAGGTTCTTGCGATGCCCGTCGCGGAGGCCCTCGAGTTTTTCGATGCCGTGCCCCGCGTTCGCCACCGCCTCAGGACGCTGGCGCAGGTCGGGCTCGGCTACGTTCGGCTGGGGCAGCCGGCGACGACCCTCTCGGGCGGCGAGGCGCAGCGGGTCAAGCTGGCGAGCGAACTCTCCAAGCGCGCGACCGGCAGGACCCTGTACATCCTCGACGAACCCACCACGGGACTGCACTTCGAGGACGTGCGCGTCCTGCTGGAGGTGCTGCACCGCCTGGTGGACCGCGGCAACACGGTGGTGGTCATCGAGCACAACCTGCACGTCATCAAGACCGCCGACTGGCTCATCGACCTCGGCCCGGAAGGGGGCGCGGGCGGAGGGCGGGTGGTCGCAGCCGGAACACCCGAAGAGGTCGCCGCGCAGCGGACCTCGTACACGGGGGCCTTCCTGGCGGATCTGCTGCGGGACAGGAACCGGGAGCGGCGGAGGGCGTAGACAGCAGCCCCGCCGCCCGGTGCGAAACTGGCCGCGGCTCCCCGGCGTCTGCTAGTGTTATAGGTTATGCCGCCGGGTGGCGCGACATTCCGGTCGCATCGCGGCCGGCAGCACGCGTCCGGCGAGCAGGCTGACACCAGGAGCGGGCAGAGCCACCTGCCCCCCACCCCGGAGACGGAGTGAAGTCATGGTAAGTCGAGAGGATGTCGAAGGCTTCCTGATCCGCATGGATCTGGACTATCAAGAGGTCGACGAGGGCATGTTCCTCGCACACGGCGACAATGGCGGCGCGGGCGTGGTGGTCCACCACTCGGATCCCGTGCTGGTGCTGCGCCTCAAGATGATGGATCTTCCGGCGGAGCCGGAGGACGAGCTCACCGGGCTGTACCGCACACTGCTGGAACTCAACGCGACCGACATCGTGCACGGCGCCTACGGAATCGAGGAGGGGGAGCTGATCCTCACCGACACCCTCGAACTGGAGAACCTGGACTTCACCGAACTGCAGGCCTCGATCGAGAGCCTTCAGCTCGCGGCGTCGAGTCACATGGGCAGGATTCGCGAGCTTGCGCAGGCGAGCAGCGCACCGCAGGCGATGGAGGGCTGAACTCATGGGAATCTTCCAGAAGCTGTCGACGCTCATCAAGTCGAACATCAACGACCTGATCGCGAAGGCGGAAAACCCGGAGAAGATGCTCAACCAGATCATCCTCGACATGCGGGACCAGCTCGCCAAGGCGAAGCGCGATGTCGCGGGAGCGATCGCGGACGAGCGCAAGCTCGGAGCTCAGCTCGATGCCGAGGTCAAGCAGGCCCAGGCGTGGCAGAAGCGGGCGGAGCTGGCCGTGAGGGAGGGCCGTGACGACCTCGCCATGCAGGCTCTGAGCCGGCAGCAGGAACACACCCAGCGCGCAGGGGCGCTGGAGCAGACCTGGCGTGCGCAGAAGGAGGAGACCGAGAAACTCAAGGGATCGCTCCGGACCCTGAACGACAAGATCGAGGAGGCCAAGCGCAAGCGGAACCTCCTGATCGCGAAGCAGAAGCGGGCTCAGGCGCAGAAGCGCATCCACGCCACCATGTCCGGGCTCTCGGACCAGTCGGCGTTCGAAGCGTTCAACCGCATGGCGGCCAAGATCGAGGAAGAGGAACGCCGCAGCCTCGCTCAGGCGGAAGTCACCGAGGCGCTGACCGGGGATTCGCTCGAAGATGAATTCCTGAGGCTGGAATCCGGCAGCGAGGACACCGCAGTGGACGACCGCCTGCTGGCCCTGAAGGCGAAGATGGGATTGCTTCCGGGAGGCGCGCCCGAGCCTCCCCGGCAGCTCACCGCCGGGGGCGCGTCCGCCGAGGCCGCATCCGCGGAAGACGCCGAAGCCGACGATTCCGACGCCTCCTCCTCCGCTCCCGTCGCGCCCATACAGGAGGCGCAGCTTCTCGAGGAGTTCGAGCGGCTGGGCAAGAACGACGGGTCGTGACGTGGACACGGTCTATCTGAACGGCGAGTACCTGCCGAGGGCCGAAGCCCGCATAGGCGCGGACGACCGCGGCTTTCTGTTGTCCGACGGCATCTACGAGGTCACCCCTGCGTACGGGGGACGCTTCTTTCGCGGGGACCGCCACCTCGCGCGCATGACCCGTGGCCTGGCGGCGCTGCGCATCGACTACGACACGGGCCGGCTGCCCGCCGTCAAGCAGCGGCTGCTGGAGCTGAACGGCCTGGCCGACGCCGACTTCGCCTACGTCTACATGCAGGTGACGCGGGGCACGGCTCCCCGCACTCACTACTTTCCGCCGCACGCCGTGGAGCCCACCGTGTACGCGTATGCACGCCCGCACCAGCGGCCTTCCAGCGAAACCTGGGAGCGAGGCTACCGGGCCATCACCGCCCCTGACCGGCGCTGGGCCCGGGTCGACATCAAGAGCATCGCGCTGCTGCCCAACGTTCTGGCCATGCAGGCCGCCGTGGACGCCGGGGTGGACGACGTCATCCTGGTGCGCGACGGGGTCGCCATCGAGGGGGCCCACAGCAACTTCTTCGCGGTGACAGGCGGTGCGCTGGTGACCCACCCGGCCACCCACCAGATCCTGCACGGCATCACCCGCGAGTACGTGCTCGAGCTGGCGGCCGGACTGGGAGTCGCAGTCGAGTTGCGCCCCCTCGCGGTGGAGGAACTTGCATCCGCGAGCGAGGCGTTCCTGACGGGCACGACCACGGAGGTCCATCCCATCGTGGAGATCGACGGGCAGCCGGTCGGCGACGGAAGGGTGGGGCCCGTGGCGAAGCGGCTGTCGGAAGCGTTCCGGAAGGGGCTGCCGGGCGCGGCGTAGGAAGGTCTCAGGGCAGAGGTTCGCCCACCGCCACCACCGCGCCTTCGGGCACCAGGTGCAGGTCGTCCTCGATCAGGTGAGTGGCCTCCGCGAGCACGATGACGATTCGTTCGGCCTCGAGCCCCTGGTCGTGCCCGGGGATCGAGTGGTAGTCGTCGCTCGGCGAGTGCATCACCACCCGACCGCGCCTGAGCGAGCGGTCCGCGCAGGTGCCCACAAGACGCACGGTGGCCCACCCCGGGCGGGGGCTCCAGGCCACGTTGCGCGGCGTGTAGATTCGTTGCTCGTCCATTCCCGGCTCTCCTGGATGCCCTGGCAGCCTAACCTTCCCTCAAGGTGAAACGTCCGTCAACCAGCAGGTCGCGAGTCGCCTGCTGCGCGGGCGACGGATCGCGCGGTTGGGCAACGAGCAGCGCGCGTCCCCTCCCTCCCTTCGGCAGGTGCAGTACCAGCGCCTCCGGATCGGCCGGAGTCGCGTATTCGCGCGCCAGCCCCGTCCGGTCGATGGCGACGGTTCTTCCCTCGAAGGTGAGCCGCGCTATCGTGCGGCCGTACTCGACCCAGGCGGTAATCGGTTCCTCGCCCGCGGCGATCGACGGGATCAGCCGGTCACGATAGTGGCCGAGCGCCTGCTCGAAGGCGGCCGCATCGACGCCCTTCAGTTCCCGCAGGCGCTCCCTGCAAACGCCTCGCGGGTCGCGCGCGCCCGCTTTCTCGAGCGCGGCTTCCAGGCGCTCGTCGGCCAGGGCCTGCGGGTCTTCGGTCTGGTGGGTGCTGGTCATGTGCTCCTGGTTCCGGCCGGCCGCTGCGTGCCCCTCCCCGTGCTGATATTGCCGGCTGTCAGCCGGGAGCGCGACACCTGGTCGCTCGGTGGCGTGGCCCGCCGACTGTTCCTAACTTCCTCTGCCCGGAACCTCGCCGGGATGCAGGTCCGGCGCATCCGGTCCGCATCTCATCCCCGATTCAGTCACGTCAGGCCGACATGCCATCCAGATACAACCAGCCCCGCTTCCCGGACCCGACCGGAGACTACCTCGACGTGTCCTGGGAGATGTTCGGGGAACTGTGCCGGGCGCTCGCGCTCAAGGTGGCGCGCGAACACAGGCCCGACCTGGTCGTCGGCATCGCTCGCGCGGGCGTCATTCCGGGCGCCATCGTCGCGTCCATGCTGCGTCTCGACTTCCACTCGATGAAAATCTCGCGCCGGGGAGACGACAACTCGATCCGGGAGCGCCCCGAGGTGCTCGACGCGGCTCCCCGCGTCGCCGCCGGCCGCCGGGTGCTGCTCGTGGACGAGATCACCACTTCCGGGGAGACCCTGCGGCTGGGGCTCGCGGCCGTACGCGACGTCGGGCCCGCCGAAGTCCGCACCGCGACCTGCTTCGTGCGGCCGCGGGGCTACAAGCCCGACTACTTTGCGCTGGAGACCGGTTCCACCGTAATATTTCCGTGGGACAGGAAGATCTTTCAGGATCGGCAGTTCGTCGTGAATCCGAGGTACGAGAGCGTACTGGACGAATAGAGTTGCATGCCGGCCGCATTCCCCGGAGCGGCCCTGCGTTACGATGCCCGACAGGAGGACGAAATGACCATCTCCCGGTATTCCGGCCGCGCGCTGCCCCCCGCCTTGCTGTGCGCCGCCCTGCTGGTTTCCGGCGCCCTGGCGGCGCAGTCGACCAACGGAGACGAACCGGAGATCACCTTCACGCGCGACATCGCTCCCATCGTGCAGGAGAACTGCCAGATCTGCCATCGCGAATCGTCGGTGGCGCCGATGTCGTTCGTGACCTACCGGGATGTGCGCCGCTACGCCCGCCGCATCCGCGAACAAGTGTCGCGCCGCCTCATGCCGCCCTACCACCTCGACGTGGGCGTGGGCATCCAGGACATCAAGGACGACTGGCGCCTGGGGCAGGAGGACATCGAGACCATCGTCGCCTGGGTGGACGCGGGCTCGCCGGAGGGCGACCCGGCGGACATGCCGCCTCCGATGGATTGGCCCGACAGGCAGATGTGGCAGCTGGAGCACATCCTCGGCCCGCCCGACCACGTCATCAAGTCGACGCCCTTCACGGTTCCGGCCGAGGGCGGCGACACCTGGTGGCGGCCGCGCGTGCCGACCGGGCTGGGCGACGACCGCTGGGTGCGCGCCTTCGAGACGCGTCCCTCCTTCCCCGGCGGCCGTGAGGTTGTCCACCACGCCATTCCGCGGCTCCTCAGGCTCAACGAAGAAGGTGAATTCCGGCGCATCGCCAGCCTGTCCGAATACGCCATGGGCAAGGTCGGCGAGATCGTTCCGATCGACGCCGGCCGCCTCCTGAAGGCGGACGACCAGATCGAGTGGGACGCCCACTACTACCCGATGGGCTACGAGGTGCCGGACGACCAGGTAGAACTCGGCATCTGGTTCCACGAAGAGGGCTATACGCCCGAGTTCGAGCAGGATCTGCGGCTGTATCCGCTGCAGGGCGACATCGCCCTCGCTCCGGGCGGCACGGCCATGACCCAGGGCTTCAAGAGATGGGACCATCCGGTTCGCCTCGACAGCTTCCAGCCCCACGGACACGTGCACCTGCACGCCATGTCGATCCGGGCGATCTATCCTGACGGGCGGGAAGAACTGATCAGCATGGTGACCGACTTCAACGCGCGCTGGCACCACAGCTACATCTACGGCGACGATTCGGCTCCCCTCCTCCCCGAGGGCACCGTGCTGGTGATGACGGGCTGGTACGACAACACCGCGGACAACCCGCTCAACCCGGATCCGGAGATCTGGTACGCGCGCGGAGCAAGGACCACCGACGAGATGTCGCACGCCTGGCTCGCCGTGACCCATCTCACGGACGAGGGCTACGAGCGCCTCGTCGAGGAGCGGGAGGCCAAGGCCCGGGTGGTGAGCGACGGCAGCAGCGGCTCGCGTTGACGAAAGCCAGCCGAATCCGCGACCTCATCCATGGGGTCGCCGGGCCCGGCCGACAGTTGGAGCGAAGGAGCTCACCGCGGAAGTGGGGGGCTCCTTCCCCATTGTGGCTGACGGCGCATCCCGGCCAACCGTGTTCAGTCGATTCCCAGAGGGAGACATGAAGAGCCTGCAACTCAGATTTGGAATAGCCGCCCTGCCTGCCGTGGCGCTTGTTGTCGCCCTGGCGGCTCCCCTCGGTGCGCAGCAGGTCCAGCGGCTGCCGCTGGCGCCCATCCCTCCGACCGGTGAGCCGGTGGCGCCCTTCTTCGAGGGCTGGTACCGGAATGACGACGGGACCTTCACCTTCTCCTGGGGCTTTTTCAACCTGAACACCGAGGAGATCCTCGACATCCCGCTCGGCACCGAGAACTTCATCGAGCCGGCCGAGTTCGACGGAGACCAGCCCACTCACTTCCCGGTGCGGCCGCGGCGCGACCGGGGGGTCTTCTCGGTGACCGTGCCCGAGAGCTACGCGGACACCAGCCGGCGGGTAGTGTGGACCATCACGAGCAACGGTGTCACCTACTCTACGCCCGCCCGGGTGGGGATCGATGCGCTCCAGCTCGACTACGGCCCGCGGGCGATGGGGTCGATACCCCCCCTCGTCCGTTTCGGCGAGGACGGAGAAGTCGGCCAGCACATCCAGGGCGCGCATTCGGAACCACGCACCGCCACCGTGGGCGAACCCATGTCGCTCACACTGTGGGTGTCCGAGGTGTCCGAACGGGCCCCGGACGACCTCGCCAACACTGACGTCGAGGTGCGGGTCACCTGGTTCAAGCACCAGGGGCCGGCCGACGAAGTGATCTTCGAGCCCGGGCAGATCACGGTTCCCGGCACCGGAGAAGCCAGCACCCAGGCGACCTTCACCGCGCCGGGCGAATACCTGCTGCGCGCCCGTGTGGACAACTTCGGCGCCAACGACAGCTCGGGGGGCGACCAGTGCTGCTGGAGCAACGGCTACGTATCGGTGACCGTAACCGACCCCGCCGGAATGCGATGAAGCCGCTCGGCTTCCTCGCCGTCACCGCGGCGGTCGTCACCTCCACGGCCGGCGCCAGCCCGGCTGCGGCGCAGGAAGCGATGAGCCTCGACCGCCTCATCGAGCGCGCGGGCGTCTACCTCGAACCGGGCACCCTCGAGCCCTACAGCGGCCCGGTGGTGCGCATGTGGACGCCGGACATCGTGCGCGAACGCGGCACCCTGGCCGACGGCCGCTGGACCGGCGTGCACGAGTGGTTCCACCAGACCGGCCGGCTCTCAGGCCGGGAGACCTGGCAGAACGGCGTTCTACACGGGCCCGCGGAGATGTACTTCAAGTCCGGGCTGCTATCGGTGCGCGAGAACTACGCCGACGGCGAACTCGACGGGCCCTACGAGTCGTACTGGACGCGCGGCGCGCTGGCCGAGCGGGGCGCCTGGCGCTCGGGCAGGCCGTGCGGCGAGTGGACCAGCTTCGGCCGCCCCGTCGTCTTCCCCTCCTGCTCGCAACCGTAGGGTCGGGCCGCCTTCCGCGCCGAACTACCCCGCCTGCATCGAGTCCATGAACTCCCGGTTGGTCTCCGTCCGGTTCATCCGTTCGATCAGGAACTGGATGGCCTCGGAAACCGGCATGTCGGAGAGGAAGTTGCGCAGCAGGTACACCCGGTTGCGCTCGGTCTCGGTCAGCAGCAGCTCTTCCTTGCGGGTGCCGGAACGGTTGATGTCGATGGCCGGGAAGACGCGCTTGTCGGCGATGTTGCGGTCGAGCACCAGCTCCATGTTGCCGGTGCCCTTGAACTCCTCGAAGATCACCTCGTCCATGCGGCTTCCGGTCTCGATCAGGGCGGTGGCGATGATGGTGAACGACCCTCCGCCCTCGATGTTGCGCGCGGCTCCGAAGAATCTCTTCGGCTTGTGCAGCGCGTTGGAGTCTACGCCTCCCGACAGGATCTTCCCCGAGTGCGGCACGGTGACGTTGTAGGCGCGCGCCAGGCGCGTGATCGAGTCCAGCAGGATCACGACATCCCTGCCCTGCTCGGCCAGCCGCTTGGCCTTCTCAAGCACCATTTCCGCGACTTGCGTGTGGCGGTCCGCCGACTCGTCGAAGGTTGAGGCGATCACCTCGGCGTCGACGTTCTCCTCCATGTCGGTGACTTCCTCCGGCCGCTCATCGATGAGCAGCACGATCAGGTGCACCTCGGGGTGATTCTCGCTGATGGAGTTGGCCACTTTCTGCAGCAGCATGGTCTTCCCCGCCTTGGGCGGGGAGGTGATGAGCCCGCGCTGCCCCTTGCCGATGGGCGCGACGAGATCCACCACGCGCGTGGACATGTCGCGCCTCGAGCACTCCAGCCGCAGGCGCTCGTCCGGATAGCGCGGGCGCAGGTTGTCGAACGTCATCCGATGCCGGGCCTTGTCGGGCGGCTCGAAGTTGACGTTCTCCACCTTGAGCAGCGCCAGATAGCGCTCGCCCTCCTTCGGAGGGCGCACCTGGCCCAGGATGGTGTCGCCGGTGCGCAGATCGAATCGCTTGATCTGCGAAGGACTCACGTAGATGTCATCGGGGCCGTAGAGGTAGTTCCAGCTCTGTGAGCGCAGGAATCCGTAGCCCTCGGGGAGGATTTCGAGCACGCCTTCTCCGCGCAGCACGACGTCGCTGTCGAGCAGCTTGTGCTCGATGCGAAAGATCAGATCCTGCTTGCGCAGCCCGGAGTAGTTCGGGATGCGCAGTTCGTTGGCCAGCTCATGAAGCTCGCTGACCTTCTTGCTCTTGAGTTCGGCGATGTCCAAGGGGAACTCCGATGGAAAGGCGGAGCGCGCGGGCCGTGAACACGGCGGCGCGGGCGGGATGGCGTGGAGCGGGGTGTGGGCGGGAGTGGGGCGGGACGTGTCGGGACGCTGTGGCGGGGCTTGCATCCCTGGTGGGTCGCCGGGATGTTAAGCGGGCCGTTTCAGGGGGTCAAGGGATCGGAGGTGGCTTGCCGAGGCACAATCGGAAGGGTCGGGGACGCGATCAGCGGGGCTTCCGCTACCTGATCAGCTATCAACCCGACTCGCTCAGGCGCATCACCGTGACCCGTTCGCTGGCGTCGGGAAGGCAGTCCACCAAGACCCTCTTCCGCAATCCGGCCTGTGTTCGCGAGGCCTCTCCGGGGAAGCGGGTTCGCACCCGCATCACCTCGCCCGAGCAGGGAATCGACTTCGAGGTATCGGTTAGCGCCGCCCAGACCGCGGTGACCCGTGTCCAGGTCGCGTGTCCCCTGCGTTCCGGGCACCCGGCAACCCGGGACGACGAGGTCGTCTTCACGCTGGAAAACGGACTCCCGCCGCCCCCGTAGACGGCACTTCAACCGGGACATTTCCGGGGGCGACGGGAGTACCCACAGGTGACACCTGCACCCCGATTTCCTCTATCTTCACCCATATGGCGGGCAAGACGCTGGACTTCGTCGGCGCCACCGGCCGCGCAGCCTTGCGGTTCGCGGCGACGGTTGGCGAATGGGGCGTCCTCATGCAGGACACCATCCGCGGTCTGCGCGCGGTCCGCATCTGGGGAGGGCTGGTCTTCGAACAGATGATGCGCATCGGCGTCGCCTCGGTGCCCATAGCGCTCTTCATCGCCGCCTTCACCGGCATCGTGCTGGCTCTGCAGGCTTCCTACACCTTCACCGGGGCGGTGCCCGTGTACCTGGTGGGCAGCCTGGTAGGCAAGACGATGATCATCGAGTTGGGACCGGTGCTGACCGGGCTGGCGCTGGCGGGGCGGGTTGGCGCGAGCATCGCCGCCGAGCTGGGGACCATGCGGGTGACCGAGCAGATCGACGCGCTGGAAACCATGGCCTACGATCCGGCGGCGTACCTGGTGCTCCCCCGGGTGCTCGCGGGCGCGGTGATGTTTCCGGCGGTTACCCTGCTGGCGTCGTCGCTGGGCATCGTGGCCGGCTGGCTGACCGCCATCCAGCTTCTGGAGATGTCCACCCCCGAGTTCGTGCGCGGGCTTGAGACCTTCTTCGTGCCCTTCGACGTGGTCTTTTCGGTGATCAAGTCGTTCTCGTTCGGTTTGACGGTGACGTCGCTGGGATGCTTCTTCGGCTTCCGCACCCGGGGAGGGGCCGCCGGAGTGGGCCGCGCCGCCACTTCGGCCGTGGTCGCAAGCAGCATGGTGATCCTGGTGTTCGACGCCTTCTGGGCCGCCGTACTGCTGTGATCCGTCTGCGCGGCGTGCACAAGGCCTTCGGCGAGAAGGTCGTGCTGAAGGGCTTCGACCTGGACGTGCCCAGGGGGTCCACGGTAGCGCTGATCGGTGCCTCCGGGGCAGGAAAGTCGGTCGTGCTGAAGCATATCGTGGGACTGCTCGCCGCCGACCAGGGAAGCGTGAGCGTCGACGGCCGGGAGGTCGCCGAGCTGGATCAGGAGGCGCTGTACGCACTGCGGCGCAGGGTCGGCTACGTATTCCAGTTCGCGGCGCTGTTCGACTCCATGACGCTCGCTCACAACGTGGAGATGGGGCTGCGCCGGATTCCCGGCCTGAGCCGCCGGGACATCCGCCGGAGGGCCGCCGAGTGCCTGGAGCTTGTGGACCTGCGAGGATTGGGAGACCGTTATCCGGCGGAGATCTCCGGGGGACAGCGCAAGCGGGCGGGGATCGCGCGCGCGATCGCGACCCGTCCCAGGTATCTCCTCTACGACGAGCCCACCACCGGGCTCGACCCGGTGACGACGACGGTGATCGGCCGACTCATCCTCAGGTTGCGGGAGGAGATCGGGGCCACCGGCCTGGTGGTCACGCACGATCTCGGGACCGCCTACGAGGTGGCCGACTCCATGGCATTCCTGCACGACGGGCGGGTGCGGGCCCATGGCGCGCCCGGTGAGATCCGGATCTCCGCGGACCCTGTGGTCAGGTCGTTCATCGAAGGGGCTCCGGAACTGATGGAGACGATAGCATGAGACGCAACGAAGTGTGGGTCGGGGTCGTGATTCTTCTGAGCGTCGTGGTCGCGGTGGCGGGGAGCTTCTGGCTTCGCGGGTATCGCCTGACCCGGGGCACGACCACGGTCGAGGCGCTTTTCAGCGGCGTGGGGCAGCTGCCGGACGGCGCCTCGGTGAAGCTGCGCGGGGTGACGATCGGACGCGTGAACGGCATCGCCGTCGAACCGGACGGAACCGCGGTGCGGGTTGGCCTCGCCATCAATGCCGACGTCCAACTGCCCGCCGACGCGGCCGTGCTCATCGCGCCCGAATCGATGTTCGGCGACTGGGGCGCGGAGATCGTGTCGCGCTCCGCCAACCCGCGCCTGGATTTCTTCGAGCCTTCGGATCCCGGCGTTCTGGCCGGTTTCAGCATCCCCGACCTTTCCCGGCTCACGGCCACGGCCGACCAGATCGCCGACAACCTGGCCACCATCACCGACCGGGTGGAGGTCGCCTTCACCCAGGAAACGGCTGAAAACCTCAGGCTGGTGATCGAGAACGTGGGCAGGGTCAGCGAACAGGTGGCGGAGCTTGCCGATGCCCAGATCGGGGCGGTTGAAGAACTGGTCGACAACGTTCGCACCTCCACCCGCGAGGTCGAGGCGGCGGCGGCGCTGGCGACCCGCACGCTCGGCGAGGTGGAGCGGCTGCTCTCGGGCGGGGTCGTGGATTCCATCGTGGGCGACACCCGCGTGACCGCCGCCGAATTCCGGCGCCTGGCCACCGATCTGCGCGAGACCACGACCGGGCTCTCCACCACGCTCGAATACGCGGATTCCACGCTGGTCCGCTTCGAGCGCATCGGGCGCGAACTGGAGACCGGGGAGGGCACCCTGGCCCATCTCCTGGCCGACTCCACGGTGGCCGTTCAGACGCAGTCGGTGCTCACGCAGCTGACCCTGCTGCTCGAGGACTTCCGTGAGAACCCGGGGCGCTACGTGCGCCTTTCGATCTTCTGACCATGAAGGACATCGTCGATCTGACCATCATCGGCGGCGGTCCCACCGGCCTGTTCGGGGCCTTCTACGCCGGGATGCGCGGCATGTCCTGCCGCATCGTCGACTCGCTTCCCGAGCTGGGGGGACAGCTCACGGCCCTGTATCCCGAGAAATACATCTTCGACGTGGGCGGCTTTCCGAAGGTCCTCGCCAAGGACCTGGCCCGGGAGCTGGTGGATCAGGGCCTTCAGTTCGGCGCAGACGTGGTGCTGGACGAGGAGGTGCGCGGGCTTCGCGAACAGGACGGCGTCTTCGTGCTCGAGGGCGCGTCATCGGAGTACCGCACCCGCACGGTGCTGATCGCCGGCGGCAAGGGCGCCTTCGAACCCATGGTGCTCAGGTGCCCCGGTTACGAGGAACTCCTGGGCCACGGGGTCGACTACTCGGTGCGCGATCCCGAGGTCTACCGGGGCAAGCGGGTCGTGCTCGTGGGAGGAGGAGACTCCGCGCTGGACTGGGCACTGATCCTGAAGGACATCGTCGAGCGGCTGGTCGTCGTACACCGGCGGGCCGTCTTCCGGGCGCACGAGACATCGGTGGCCCGGCTCGAGGCAGCGGCGAAGTCGGGCGAGCTGGAACTGAGGATATTCTGGGAGGTGAAGGAGATCCGAGGCAACGGCAGAGTGGAAGGCTGCACCATCTTCGACAACCGGAGCGATGCGGAGGAGTCGTTCGCGGTGGATGCGGTGTTGACGTTCCTTGGCTTCAAGCCGGACCTGGGGCCGATCAAGAGCTGGGGACTCGAAGTGGACAAGAAACGCATTGTGGTCGGCCAGTTGATGGAGACGAGCTGGCCGGGCATCTATGCGGCCGGAGACCTGGTCAGCTACCCGGGCAAGCTCGACCTCATCGCCACCGGCTTTGCCGAAGCGGCAATTGCCGTGAACAACGCGATTCGCCGGGTGGACCCGAACGCGCGCGTGAACCCCGGGCACTCGACCAACCTCAAGATCTTCAAGGACAAGTAGCCGACACCCTCCTGCGGGTTTTCGGTTTTCGAATACAGAAAAGGGGATGAAGATGACAGCACAGCACGAACGGGTCGTGATCATCGGGTCGGGCCCGGCGGCATGGACGGCGGCCATCTACGCGGCGCGGGCCGCGCTTTCGCCCCTCGTCGTGGAGGGGGCCGGCAGCCGCACCATGATCCCCGGCGGACAACTCATGTTCACGACCGACGTCGAGAACTACCCCGGCTTCCCGGAGGGCGTGACCGGCCCCGAGATGATGGATGCCTTCCGCGCGCAGGCGCTGCGCTTCGACACGCGCGTGATCACGGATGATGTGGTCGAGGTGGAGCTCGAGGGGCAGCCGAAGCGCCTCGTGACCGGACGCGGCCCGGAGATTCTCGCCGATTCCGTGATCGTGGCCACGGGGGCCAACGCCCGCTGGCTGAGCGTACCCGGAGAAGAGCGTCTGGCCCAGAGCGGCGGCGGCGTGTCGGCGTGCGCCGTGTGCGACGGGGCGCTTCCGTACTTCCGCGGCCAGGTCGTGGCCGTGGTGGGCGGCGGCGACAGCGCCATCGAGGACGCCACCTACATGGCGAAGTTCGCGGGCCGGGTGATCGTGATTCATCGGCGCGACGAGCTGCGCGCCTCGGCGATCATGCAGCAGCGCGCCTTCGACAACGACAAGATCGAGTTTCTGTGGAACAAGGTGGTGACCGAGGTGCTGGGCGGCGAGGTGATCACCGGGCTGCGGCTGAAGGACACGGTCACGGGGGAGGAGAGCACGCTCGAGGCGGGGGGGATGTTCGTCGCCATCGGTCACATCCCCAACACGGGGTTTCTGAACGGCCAGGTTGAACTCAAGGCGAACGGCTACATCGAGCTGCCCACCCCGTGGCGGACGGACACTTCCCTGCCCGGCGTGTTCGCCGCCGGGGACGTGATGGACGACTACTACCGCCAGGCGGTGAGCGCCGCAGGGACGGGCTGCATGGCCGCGCTGGACGCCGAGCGCTGGCTGGCGCACGGGGGCCCGGCGGAGAACGGCGCCTCGTAAAGAGAGCCGTGCCCGCGACTGGCGGCGGCATGAGAGCCGGTGCTCCCGGGACCGAATGCTCCGGGAGCCGTCAGGTGGCGCCGTGCGCGCCCCCGTCCACCACGATCACCTCGCCGGTCATGAAGGGCGACCGGTCGAGAAAAAGCACCGCGCGCGCCACGTCGTCGGGCGATCCCCAGCCGCCCAGCGGAATGCGCGCGGCGGCCGCCCGCACGGCCTCCGGGGTGGCGTCTTCTTCGGGGAGCACCGAGCCGGGCGCGACCGCGTTGACCCGCACCCGGGGCGCCAGCGACCGCGCGGCCACCCGGGTGAGGTGGGCGAGCGCGGCCTTGGAGACCGAGTGGTGGGGATAGCGCGCCCACGGCCTGAGCGCCGACAGGTCGACGATGTTGACCACGCTGCCCCGGCTGGCGGCGAGTGCCGCCGCGGTGGCCTGGATGAGCAGGAAGGGCGCCTTCAGGTTGACCGCCATCACCTGGTCCCATTCCTCCTCGCCGACCTCCTCGAACGGCGTAGCCAGGAAGGTGGAGGCATTGTTGACGAGCAGATCGAGACGCCCCCAGACGGTTGTCGCGGCCTCGGCCAGCGCCCTCGCGCCGGTGCTCGTGGCGAGGTCGGCCCGCACGGAGTGCGCGCGGCGTCCCCTGCCCTCCACCTCCGCGACCACCTCCCGCGCCGCGTCCGTCGAGCCGTGGTACCCCACGACCACGTCGAAGCCCGCGTCCGCCAGGGCCAGGGTGATGGCACGCCCGACGCGCACCGCCCCACCCGTGACCAGAGCCACCCGGCCGCCCGGTGGCGGCGCCTCGTTTCGGGTGCGCGGGCGGTCCGTCACGCGCAGGGATCGTCGCTTGTGGAAGGGTGTTGGATCACGGGTGTCGGACCCCCTCTTTCCGGCGGGCCGCGCGCGGCCACCTTCGAATCTGATCGCGCCTGCGAGCCATGCCGTGAGTAAGCCCGGAGAAGCTACCGGAGCCCGCGGAGGGCGGCAAACGAAGATGAGCGGAAGGTGGCACACGAAATGAGCGGAACCGGGAATCTCGCCGGCACGGCGTGCGTTGTGACGGGAAGCACGCGGGGCATCGGGCTTGAGATCGCGAGCGCGCTCGCGCGCCGCGACGCCGACGTCGTCGTCAGCGCCCGGACGGACGGCGATGTCCGCCGGGTGGCAGACGAGCTGGCGGCGCTGGGTAGCGGACGCGCGGCCGGAATCGCGTGCGACGTGCGGCATCCGGAGGAGTGCCGGCGCCTGATCGATTCCACCGCGGAGCGCTTCGGACGGCTGGACGTCCTGGTGAACAACGCCGGCTGGGGCCGCTTCGCCCCCATCGACGAACTCTCCGTCGAGCACTGGCGCGAACAGATCGACACCAACCTGGGCGGCGTCTTCTACTGCTCCAGGGCGGCGGTTCCGCATCTGACCGCGGGCGGCGGCGGCTGGATCATCAACATCGGCTCGCTCGCGGGCCGGCACGCCTTCGCCGGTGGAACGGGGTACAACGCCAGCAAGTTCGGCCTCCTCGGCATGACCGAAGCGATGATGCTCGACCTGCGCCACCAGGACATCCGCGTGAGCCTCATCATGCCCGGCAGCGTCAACACCGGGTTCCGCGGCCAGTCCGCCTCGCACGACTGGAAACTGGATCCGCGCGACGTGGCACGGGCCGTGGTGGACCTGCTGGCCTATCCCGGGCGCGCCCTGCCCAGCAGGATCGAGTTGAGGCCCAGCCGACCGACTCGAAAGCGAACGTGACCACCCGAACCGGGACGACCCGCGAGCGCATCTCCGCATGAAACGGACTCTGGTGATCGGGGCCGGCGGCCAGGTGGGCACCGAACTGGTTGTGGCGCTGCGCGCCCTTTACGGGCAGGAGAACGTGCTGGCAACGGACCTGCGCCAGGAGGCGGCGGCGACGCTGGGCGGTCCCTTCGCACCCCTCGACTGCACGGACGGCGAGGCTGTGCTGGCGACGCTGCGACGCTTCCGCCCGGACACGGTGCTCCATCTCGCGGCGCTCCTGTCGGTGACCGGGGAGCAGCGCCCCCGGCTGGCGTACCGGGTGAATCTGGGCGGTCTGGTCAACGTACTGGAGGCGGCGCGCGCGCAGGGGTCGGCCGTTTTCTTCCCGAGCTCCATCGCGAGCTTCGGCCCCTCCATTCCACTCGAGCGAGTGCCGCAGGAAGCGGCCCAGCGGCCCGTCACCATGTACGGCATCACCAAGGCCGCGGGGGAGATGATCTGCGACTTCTATCACCTGCGCTTCGGCGTCGATACCCGCGGCGTGCGCTTTCCGGGCCTCATCTCGCATGTGGCCGAGCCCGGCGGCGGCACCACCGACTACGCCGTGGACGCCTTCCGGGAGGCGGGTGCGCGGGGCGCCTATACCTGTCCCCTGCGGCCCGATACGCAGCTGGACATGATGTACATGCCGGACGCCGTCCGCGCCGTGATCGAGCTGATGGAGGCGGACCCGCGCCGGCTTGCGCACCGCAACGCCTACAACATCACCGCCATGCAGTTCACTCCCCCGATGCTCGCTGCGGAGATCACGCGCCATCTGCAGCACTTCCGCATGGCCTACCGGGTGGACCCGCTACGGCAATCCATCGCCGACTCCTGGCCCCGGCGTCTCGACGATTCCGCGGCGCGCGAGGAGTGGGGATGGAGGCCGGAGTACGATCTTGCCGCAATGACCGCGGACATGTTCGCGCGGCTGCGGGATCCGGACTCCGCAGCCTCTGCATACCCGGTCACCACCTGACCGCCCCGACAACTCCGGAGACCCCATGCCCCTTGACCGCCTGACCGACGTGCTGGACGGCCACGTCCGCGAACTCGAACGGAAAGGCACCGCCAAGGGCGCGGAAGCCGTGGTCACGGCCGTGGAGATGCCACGCGGGGAGCGTGGTCCCAGGGTCAGGCTGGAGGGCGAGGGCGAGCGCCCCTTCATTCGCCTCAACTCCAACTCCTATCTGGGGATGGGCCTGCATCCCGACGTCATCGCGGCGGAGGAGGCCGAGGCGCGGGCGTCGGGGGCGGGTCCGGGGGCGGTGCGCTTCATCAGCGGCACCTATGCGGCGCACGTGGAACTGGAGCGCCGGCTGGCGCGCTTCCACGGGCGCGAGGAAGCCATGCTCTTCTCCTCCGCCTACGCGGCGGTGGTGGGCTGCCTGGTCCCGCTCATCGACGCAGGAACCGCGCTCATCTCCGACGAGCTGAACCACAACTCCATCATCAACGCGGTGCGCCTGGCACGCCCCCTGTCAAAGGTGGTGTACCCGCACCTCGACATGCGCGCGCTGGACCGGGCCCTCACGCAGGCCGCCGGCAAGGCCCGCCGCGCCGTCGTGGTGACCGACGGCATCTTCAGCATGCGCGGCGTGCACGCGCCCGTGGACGAGATCATGGAGATCGCCCAGCGCCACGACCGCAACTTTCCCGAGAACGTGGTGGTGGTGCTCGACGACTCCCACGGAGTGGGCGCCATCGGAGCCACCGGACGGGGCACGGAGGAATACACCGGCGCCCCTCTCGTGGACATCCTGGTTGCCACCCTTGGGAAGGCGCTCGGGGTCAACGGGGGCTACGTCGCGACCAGTTCGGCGCTGGTCCGCTATCTGCGCGAGAGCGCCCCGTTCTACATCTACTCGAACCCGATCACGCCCGGGGAGGCGAGAGCCGCGCTGAAGGCGCTGGAGATTCTCGACAGCGAGGAGGGACGGAAGCTGCTCGAGCGCCTGCGCGCGCTCACCCGGCGCTTCGAGGATGGCCTGGTACGGCTCGGGATCGAAGTGCTGAAGGGGGAGCATCCGGTGGTTCCCCTGATGATCCGCGATACCGCCCGCACGCATGAACTCGTGCGCCACCTGCGCGACCATGGTATCCTGGCAACCGGTCTGGCCTTTCCCGTGGTGCCGCGCGGAGACGAGGAGATTCGCGCCCAGATCAACGCCGACCACACCGAGGCCGACATCGACTACGTGCTGGACGTGCTGGCGAATCGCCCGGGAGCTGGGGATACATGAGCGGGGACAAGGGAGGGGGAAGCGACGGGCGGGCGCCGGGACGCGACTTCGTGCGCGAGATCGTGGCTGCGGACCTGGCCAGCGGGAAGCACGGAGGGCGGGTCGCCACCCGCTTCCCGCCCGAACCCAACGGGCTGCTGCACATCGGCCACGCCAAGGCCATCTGCCTCGATTTCGGGGTTGCCGCCGAGAACGGGGGCACGTGCAACCTGCGCTTCGACGACACCAACCCCGAGACCGAGGAAGCCAGCTACGTCGAGGCCATCAAGCGCGACATCCGCTGGCTGGGCTTCGAGTGGAGCGGGCTGCGCCACGCCTCCGACTACTTCGAGCAGCTCTACGACTACGGCGTCCACCTCATCGAGAAGGGATCGGCGTACGTCGACAGCCTGAGCGAGGAGGAGATCCGCGCCCACCGGGGCACCGTGACCGAGCCCGGGCGCCCCAGCCCCTGGCGGGATCGTCCCGTGGAGGAGAGCCTCGACCTCTTCAGGCGCATGCGCGCCGGCGAATTCGAGGACGGAGCGCACGTGCTGCGTGCCCGCATCGACATGGCATCGCCCAACATGATCATGCGGGATCCGGTGCTCTTCCGGATCCGCCGCGCGCACCACTACCGCACCGGATCGGAGTGGTGCATCTACCCCATGTACGACTTCGCGCACTGCCTCTCCGACTCCATCGAAGGCATCACCCACTCGCTGTGCACGCTCGAGTTCGTGAACAACCGGGCGATCTACGACTGGCTGCTGGAGGAAGTGGAGGCGCCCGAACCCGTGCCCCGGCAGTACGAGTTCGCGCGGCTGAACCTGGAATACACCATCGTCTCCAAGCGCAAGCTGCTGCGCCTGGTGCAGGACGGGCACGTGAGCGGATGGGACGACCCGCGCATGCCCACCCTCTCCGGGCTGCGGCGGAGGGGGGTAACGCCGGCCGCCATCCGCAACTTCTGCGGCCTGGTGGGCGTCGCCAAGGCCGACAACCGGGTGGACGCGGCCAAGCTCGAATACGCCATTCGGGACGATCTGAACATGCGCGTGCCCCGCGTCATGTGCGTGCAGCGGCCGCTCAAGGTGGTCATCACCAACTTCCCGGAAGTCGAAACCGACTGGCTGGACGCGCCGCTCTACCCCCACGACGTGCCGCTGGAAGGGACCCGTCCGGTGCCCTTCACGCGCGAGCTCTACATCGAGCGCCACGACTTCATGGAAGACCCGCCGCGCCGCTTCTTCCGGCTGGCCCCCGGGCGCGAGGTGCGCCTGCGCTACGGCTACTTCATCCGTTGCGAGGAGGTGGTGAAGGACGAGGCGGGCGAGGTGGCGGAACTGCGCTGCACCTACGACCCGGCGACCCGGGGCGGCTCGGCCCCCGACGGCCGCAAGGTGCGCGGCACCATCCACTGGGTGTCGGCGGAGCACGGGCGGCCGTGTGAGGTGCGCCTCTACGACCGGCTCTTCCGCACGCGCGACCCCGACCGCGGCGACTTCCTCGCGCAGCTGAATCCCGACTCGCTTGTGGTGCACGCGGACGCGCGCGTCGAGCCCAGCATCGCCGACGATCCTCCCGGCACCCGCTACCAGTTCGAGCGGGTGGGCTACTTCATCAGCGACGAGGAGGACTCGCGGCCGGATCGGCTGGTCTTCAACCGCACCGTCGGCCTGCGCGATTCGTGGGCGAAGATCAGGAAGCAGCAGATGGCGCAGGAGGCGCGGAAAGCGAAGGGGCGGGGGAAGAAGAAGAGGAAGCGCGGGAGGCGTTGAGGGAGCCAAGGGCTCAGGCCAGCAACGCCTCGTTCTTCCGGAACGGATCCCGGATCCGCAACTCCGGGAAGAGCATCAGGTCCCGGTCGCGAGACAAGAGCACTTCGACCCCGTGCGCGACGCAGATCGCGGCAACCCGCGCGTCGTGCACCACACCCCCGTGCATGCGCGGGCGCTGGATGAACCGTGCCAGCGTATGCGGAAAGTCGTCGGTCTCTCCGATCAGACGATTCGACGGCGATGCGGCCCAGGCTTCCAGCTGCTGCCACGCCTGCTCCGATGAGCTGGCCCCATCCTTCCAGATCCGGCGGTTGGTGACCACGCTCAGGAACTCGAAGCAGCATGGCCAGGGAATGGCCCATGGGTGGCGCCCCTCCGCCAGCCTTCGCATGATCTCCCGAGCGGCCGAGTGCACCCGGGATTCGCGGCGGTGCGCGTAGACCAGCACGTTGGTGTCTACGGCGATCAACGGTTGCGCCGGAGGTCGTCGTTCGTCACCGGTGCTCCCGGTCGTCGTAGATGATGTCGCGCAGGTCCTTCCAGGAGTAGTCTTCAAGCGGGTCGCGAGCACCCGCGCGGCCGACGCTCAGATCCGGAAGCTCGTAACGCGGAGGCGGTCCCGATGCGTCCAGCACCCGGCGGAGGCCTTCCTCGACCACCGCGCGCAGAGGCCGACCGATCTTGCGTGCATGGCGCTTGGCGCGCGCGAACAGTTCGTCCTGGATGTCGAGCGTGGTCTTCATGATTACATACTACCCATATGAGATGATATGGGCAACCCATATCAACTGGAGGAACCCCGATGGCTGCATCTGGACATCGTGAATCCGGCGCCGGTCGGGTCCCCCGCTTCCCGATCGATCCCACGCACAGTCAACGACGGCACTGCCTGTGGAGCATTCTGCCGGCGATGCTGGCAGTTGCGTGCGGAAGCCCCTATCCGCCGCCACCGGAGACGGTGCAGGACCCCGTCGTGGACACCCTGCACGGCGTCGTCTTCAGCGATCCTTACCGCTGGCTGGAGGACCAGGACAGTCCCGAGACGCGGACCTGGATCGCCGAGCAGAACGCGTACGCGGAGCAGATCGTGGGGGAGTCGGCGTTGCGTGCCGGGCTGGAGGCGCGCCTGCGGGAGTTGATGGATGTTCCCGGCGTGGTGTATCCCCAGCGTCACGGAGACTACGAGTACTTCGCCTACCGCAAGCCTGGGCGGGAGGTGGGGGCGATCTACCGGCGGACGGCGCCTGACGAGCCGGATGATGTCCCGTTGGACGTCGCCGCTGACTACGAGGTCGTTGTCGATCCGCTGGACCTGCGCGCCGACGGAACCACGAGCGTCGGGATCCAGGACTTCTCGCGCGATGGCCGCCTGATGCTCTACTCGATCCGGGACGGGGGCCCGGACGAAATCGAAGTTCGGGTGCGCAACCTCGAGTCGGGCGAGGATCTTCCCGACCGGCTGCCGACGGCACTCTACGGCAGCATCGCCTTTACCTCCGACGGCACCGGCTTCTACTACACCCATCGCTCCCGTCAGACTGGCCCCCGTGTGCGCCGGCATATCCTGGGCACCGACATGTCGGAGGATGTTGAACTGTTCGGAGCGGGGATCGGGCCGACCGCTTTCGTCAACGCCTCGGAGGTGGAAGAAGGCCGCTACCTGATCTACACGGTGCAGCACGGCTGGGCGCGCACCGACGTCTACCTGCATGACCTTCGGTCCGGGGCCGCCGCGGTACCGCTCATCGTTGGAGCGCCGGGACGCTTCCGGCCCCGCTGGGTGGACGGCGAGATCCACCTGCTCACCAACCTGGACGCGCCGCTGAACCGGGTGGTGGCCGTGCGGCCCGAAGCCCCCGACCCCAGCCAGTGGCGCGAGGTCATCCCCGAGGCCGAGGACCTGCTGACCGGCTACCAGTTCATCGGCGACGACATCTTCGCCGACTACCTGCACAACGTGAGCAGCCGCATCGTGCGGTACGGGCCGGACGGCACCATGAGGGGTGAGATCCCGATTCCCGAACACCATGTTGCCACGCTACGTGGGCACGGCGAGGGCGCTGCCCTGCTCTCGCTCACCTCGCTTCTCACGCCCCAGACCGTGCTCCAGCTCGACCTCGAGACCATGGAAACCGAGGAATGGCGGCCCTCCCCCGTCCCGTTCGACGGCAGCGCCTACGAGATGAAGCAGGTGTGGTACACCTCGGCGGACGGAACCGAGGCGCCGATGTACGTAGCGCATCGCCGGGGACTCGAACTCGACGGCTCGACCCCGACCCTGCTCTACGGCTACGGGGGCTTCAACGTGAACCTGCTGCCCCGCTTCGACGCGCGCGCGGCTGTGTGGATGGAGCAGGGAGGCGTATACGCGATCGCGACGCTGCGCGGAGGGGGCGAGTTCGGCGAGGAGTGGCACCGCGACGGCATGCTCGAGAACAAGCCCAACGTCTTCGCCGACTTCATCGCGGCTGCCGAGTGGCTGGTGGACAACGACTACACCAACCCGGACAAGTTGGCCATCCGGGGCGCGAGCAACGGGGGACTGCTGGTCGGGAGCGCGCTGACGAAGCGGCCGGATCTCTTCCGCGCCGTGTTCGCCGGCCTCCCCGAGCTCGACCTGGTGCGCTTCTACCAGTTCACCGAAGCCAACAACATGCCGGCGCTGCTGGAGTACGGGAATGGCGCCGTCCGCGAGGAATTCGAGGTGCTCCGCACCTTCTCGCCCTACCAGAACGTGCGTGACGGGGTGGACTACCCTGCGGTCATGCTTACCCAGGGCGACCTGGACACGCGCGTGCCCCCGCTGCAGGCCCGCAAGATGGCCGCCCGGCTACAGGCGGCCACCGGCTCGGGGCTCCCGGTGATCCTCGACTACGACGAGCGTACCGGCCACGCCGGCGGGCGCACCTTCAGCCGCAACGTGCACAACGCCGCCATGGAGCTGGCGTTTCTGCTGCAGCAGTTGGGGGCGGGGGAGGGGTAGATTTAGCGCGGCGGCTGGCACCTCGATAAAGCGGCTTCAACCCTCGTCCACTTCAGGAAGCCGCCTCGCATGACACCCCCGCGCCGGACACGCGGGCAAGGAACTCGTCGGTGCCGTCGCAGTCGATCGCTGCATCGAAAACCACGCCGACGACATCCGGGGCCGCAAGCGCCTCCACGCTCCCGACAATCTCCCGGGCCACCTCCGCGCCGAACTTGCGAGCCACCAGCCGCCGCAGCAAACGCAACTGCTGTTCGATGCCGCGCTCGATTCCTTGCGCACGCCCGTCGTCGAGACCGTCCTCGTACCAGCGTACCGCCCATTTTCCAGTCGGCTTGATCACTTCCATCACCTCGCTCGTCGTGTTGGCCGCTGCCAGTTCGTCCTCCAGCCCGGCGTCCAGCGCGGAGATCACGGATTTCAGCCACTCGGCCACCGCGCGGTCCAGCGCACCGCCCCGCCGCTCGTGGGTCCAGTGCCGCAGACGCGAAACCGCGCGGACCATCGCCTCGCTGTCGCGCGCCCTCGCCACCGACAGGAGCGCACCGACCAGATTGTGCTCCGGTGACACGGTCGTACCCCCGCGCCGCTCCTCCAACAACAGGTATTCGTAGCGCGGTTGCGCGGCAAGCCATCGAGCGCCGACAGCCGGGAAGAGGTCGACCAGGTTGGATGGCGGGGTCCAGGGGCGCCTTCCGCCGTAGACCAGCACGGGCATGACCAGTGGGACCTTCTCCCCCGCCGCAGGGGCGGCGGCACGGGCCCACTCCAGCCAGGCGGCGGCGGTGTACTGCAGGAGCCGCAGCGGCATGGCGTGGTCGATTTTCGACTGGAACTCGATGACGATGAGCACCGCGGCGCCGTCGTGCAGGCGGCAGGTCCACACCATGTCGCCGTAGCGCTGACGCCGTTCCGTGGCGGGGTATTCGGCGGAGAGCCTGCGCAGCTTTGAGAAGTTCGTTTCCGCGGCTCGGCTCGGCGCGAGGGCGCGGACAAGCGCCTGGACGGTGTCGGGAAGCGAGTAAAGCACCTTCGAGACGGCATCGTGCACCCTGGATCCCCCGGTTTCGGATCGCCCAGCGGAACGGCGGCACCAAAAGGGTGGATCCAAACCAGGGGCGGGTCCATGGCTGAAGCGGACTTCGTGGTGGAGATGGCGGCACCCGGTTCGACGACAACGTGAGCTACGCCGTTCCGGGGGGCGCGCCGGTGGACCGGCTGATCGTGCGCCCGGATCTGGACCGCATCTTCGAGTATCGGCGCAACGCGATTGGGGAACTGCGGGCGGGTTCCTGAGGCGTCCGGCTATCCGCCCCGGTCAAGCGGCCAGACCTGTACGCGTTCCACATCGAATTCGTCCGCGGTCGACCCGAGGAAGTAATCTTCGCCGATCTCGAAGACGTCGAGGCCGGGCGGCGTCTCCACCAGACCCTGCACGCGGCCCTCTGCATCGAAAACCGTCCACAGGCTTCCGTCCTGGCCGGGCAGTCCGTACTCCCGGACCCAGAGGTTCCCCAGCGGATCGGACCGCAGCGCGTCGAACGCGGGGAAAAAATCTACGAGGGGCATGTCCGCAGTCTCGGCGAGCAGACCCATTCGCCGTTCTTCCGGCAGGTCCGCGTAGCGGTCGGACAGTTCCGCGTCCAGTTCCGCCTGCGTAGGGCTTCGGGGCTCGTAGTCGCGGCGGATGATCCTCACCAGCGTGCCGTCGCTCCGGTAGGCCCGGAGTTCGTAGCGGTCGGTCGGGGCAACGACCACGAGATCGCCCCAGATGGTCGCAGCGGTGGAGCGCCCGAAGGGATGGGGCATCGCCATCGGACCCGCGGGCGACGAAAACCACTCCTCGCCCGGGAGTGCTCCCAGCGACACGCGAAGCGAGCCGTCGGGCAGGAGCAGACCGAACTCTTCATCGCGTCTGAAGAGCGGTGCCCCGGCAACGAACACCCCGGTCAATACGGTGCTTGGCTTCACCAGCATCGTGCCGTCCGGCATGACCCCCAGAAGCGAGTGGTAGCCATCGGCCAGGGTGACGGTGCGGCCGGGGTTGCCCTGCAAGTCGAAGATCTCCACCCGCGCGGCCAACATGTTGCCGGCGACGATCGAGTCGCCGGGCCAGCGGCTCACTGTCTCCGGCGTGTACGCGCTGAATTCCCCAGGGCCATCGCCCTGCCCTCCCCACGCCTCCAGATACGCGCCGTCCGCGCCAAAGACACGCAGCTCGGAGGTGCCGGCGTTCGCCACCACGATCCTGCCATCGGCGAGCTTGGTGGCGTCCAGGACGATGAACAGCATCTCGCCCTCATCGCCCTCGTCGGTCCCGATGGAAACGACCGGTGCGTCACCGATCCTCCAGCCGAGGCGCGAGTCCCGGGCAGGACGCCCATTTTCGACGATCGTGATGCCGGCGCTGTCGCGGGCCTGGGATTCGAGGATCGGTCGGTGATCGCCTTCCGGCACGCACGCGGCCCAATGAACGGCCACGATTACCCCGAGCATCGTACGACGAGTCATCGCATGGAGCCGGGTGTCAGGTGATTACCGTATGTGGACGCCCGGAAATGGGCGAGTACGGAT